>CBIHPB010000366.1:0-3842 GCA_966211485.1 uncultured Bdellovibrio sp. | reverse complement strand
GACGCAAGATCCATTGCGCTCTTCTTCTTTTTTGCCTTGATGGACGAGCGACGGGCGATCGAAGCGACCTCCAAAGCAATCAATAACTACCGCGCTCGCATGGCGAAAAACCCCGAGCGCAAACCGAATGTCACCTTGATTGCATCCACCTACTTTGTCTGGCGAACGGCCAGCGACCGATTGGTTCGCGGTCGTCAGAATTTCAGTTTCACTGCCGGCTGGAGTCTGCCCGAACACATTGATCTGGGTCCGTGGAAAGAGTTCCACAAGACCGCTCAAGAAGACGAATTCCTGGCATTGATTTGGTCTCGCATTTTGCAGATTCCGGATGAAGACATCGCCTTGGGATTGGGAATTTCAGTTGGGACTTTGAGATACCGTGTGGGCCGCGCACTTCGCAAGCTGGGCGGTTTGACCAATCCAGTGTTTGTGAAAACGCCTCCGGGTAAAAAATTGGGAATCGTGGTCGAATGAACGAAGAACAGTTTTATTCCAAAAAAGATCAGCGCGTGATGAGCGCCTTTATCGGCCAGGGGTTGCTGTACGATTACCTGACCGATCAATTGGATCCCGAACGCAGACGAGCTGTCGAAGATTACATCCGCAGCAGCCCCGAAGCGCAGATGGATATTCAAAAAATTCAAAATGGTTTGAACTACGCCGCCGGTCTTCAAAAGACGCTGATCTCGGCCGATCTGTTGGATAAGGTGACGGTTTCTTCTAGCTACACTCAGACGCTTTTAGACAAGATCCGTTTTGATTCTTGGCCGCCAGCTTTGAAAATGGGAATCGAAGGCACGATCGTCGCCCTTGGTATCACCACGTTTGCCATCGTGATTCCTTGGCACAAAGTGATGGATCTGAAATTCGGTCCACGCGAAGTGACTTTGGCCGAAGTGGATAAGGCGCAGACTCAAACAGTCGTGGCTGAAACCGACACAACCTCGAAAGAAGGCGTGACCTTCCCAGACGAGGGAACAGCTGCAACGACTCAGACCGCGGCCGCTGTTGTGACAACCACGACTTTGTTGAAAGCGGCGACTACCACGGTCACAGCGAAAGCACCTGCACCGACATTGGCTCCGACTCCAACAATTGCCACCACAACCAAGCCTTCAACTCCGACCACTTTGCCTGCGGCAACGGCGGCAGCTCCGACGACCGAAAAGGGTCACGTCGCTGCGAACATATCCGAAAAGAAAGCGGCAGGCGTTCTGTATCGTGGAACCGTCTATGTTACCAACGTCAAAGCCGTGGCTCCAAAGCTGGTTGAAAAAGTTCAGGAGCTGGGCGGACGAAAAGCCGGTCAGGTGGAATTGGGTTGGTTCAAAGCCGACAGTTCTTATTTCCACTTCACGATGCCGGAAAGCCGCTATCAGGAACTGCAGCAGTTTTTCGAGCAATACGGTACTTTGAGCATTCAACAAGAGGCGCACGAACGCGTGATGCCTGAAGGTATTCGAAGGATCATCATCACCGTATACGAGAAGAAGTAGGGGAAATGGCTCAAAAGAAAAAGCGAGCGCGCCGATCTCTGCGAACCATCCTGATCATCTGGTTCTTGCTTTTTTCGATGACCCCGCTTGTTTTCGTCACCGGCTATTCCGTTCAGAAATACGAAGTCGCCATCGACAACGAACTTTCCCAGCGCCTGGGCGGAAACGCACGTGAGATCGGCGCCATCTTAGAGGATTTCAAATCAAGTCTTGCTCAGAAGCGTGATCGTTACGTCAAAGACAACGGTTTGATTTATCATCTTTCGACCAGCGATTCGGGGGCGATTCGAAATCTGGGATTGAATTGGCTGAAAACCGATTTCGCTTCCAGCCTGACATTTTTCAATCGTGACGGCCGCATGCTGGGTTCCGTTTTCAAAGACGAAAAAGGGGACATTCGCGATTTCACACCGCAGTCCAACGGACCGATTTACCTTTCCGATCAAAATCTTGAAAAGCTTCAGGGCGTGAAAGAATACGCCTTCATCGAATTTTCCAACAATCACAAACTCTCTCTCATTTTATTTTCGAAAGTCACCGGCACTGGCGGACGCCATGTTGGTTATCTCGAGCAGTTGATCGACCTCGATCAAACTTTCCTGAGCCGTCTCAAGCAGCGAATGAAGCTGGAATTGGTTTTGATTCGCCCTTCGGGCCAGGTCGTGGTCGCGACTCATCCAGATTTTTATCTCTACAAAAAGGAACTCTTTCAGGATTTCCTGAAAGCGGAAAACAAACCTTTCTTCGAGCTGAACGTTCGTTCGAATCCGTACGGATTTCTTCTCTATCCCATGTCTTGGGGGCAGTCCGAAGTTTTCCTGGCTCTGGGAGCCTCCAAAGTTGAAGCCAAGGCCGTACTTAAAAACGTGAACTATGCTTTCTTCACTGTCGTTGGCACTGTCATCATTCTTCTAGTCGTGACCATCCTGTTTGCTTCGAACACGATTTTGAAACCGCTGAATGACCTTGTTTCCGCCTTGCAAAATGTGCAGTCCGGTGACAAGCCTGTGGAAATTCCAATCAAAAGTGACACCGAAATTGGTCTTCTGACGGAAAGCTTCAATCAAATGAGTCGCAATGTGATTCAAGCCCGCTCGGACCTAAAGAAAAAAATCGTCGAGCTGGAATCCGCCAACCTTGAGCTGAAAGAAACCCAGTCACGACTGGTGCACTCGTCGAAAATGGTCAGCCTGGGTCAGTTGGTGGCGGGTGTCGCACATGAATTGAATAATCCCATCGGTTTCATCTACAGCAACATGGGACATCTGCGCGAATATTCCGATAAACTTTTGCAACTGGCAGATCGGGCCGAGCAAAATCCGACACTGCTGCCAGAGATCAAAAAAGAATTGGATATCGACTACATTCGCGAGGA
Organism: uncultured Bdellovibrio sp.; assembly: GCA_966211485.1. GTDB lineage: Bacteria > Bdellovibrionota > Bdellovibrionia > Bdellovibrionales > Bdellovibrionaceae > 21-14-0-10-47-8. Next base: position 971 of record CBIHPB010000366.1, on the reverse strand, counting down.
TCTGCCAAAGCTGGTGGCCTCTTGCGAAGATGGGGCCCGCCGCACGCGCGATATCGTGTTGGGATTGAGAAACTTCTCGCGTTTGGAAGAAGCAAAACTGAAAGAAGTCGACATCCACGAAAGCATCGACAACACCTTGAACCTTCTGGCAGGCGAAATCAAAAACCGCATTCAGGTTGTGCGCGACTATGGAAAACTGCCGCTGGTGACTTGTTACGCCAGTCAGGTCAATCAGGTGTTTATGAATATTCTTTCGAACGCGGTTCAAGCCATCGAAGGAAACGGAAATATCTGGATCACCACACGTCTACAAACCCGCCCGGATGGCAGAGAGCAAGTTCAAATTTCCTTCCAGGATTCTGGTAAAGGTATGACGTCGCAGGTGATGGATAAGATCTTCGATCCATTCTTCTCCACAAAGGGTGTGGGACAGGGAACAGGCCTGGGGCTCAGTATTTCCTATGGAATTATCCAAAGCCACGGTGGCGAGATCCTCGTCAAATCGCAGGTGGGAATCGGGACCGAGTTCCTTGTGCAAATCCCAGTCAGCCCTGTCTCAAATTGAGAATCGTCCTTAGGCTTTTCCCTGGATCTCCGATAAGTGCTTCGTGGAAAAGAAGCCGTCAAACAACATTTTCCTGATCTTGGTTGCAGCTTTGTTGCTGTTCACCGCGTTTCTTCTTTTCCCTCTGCCGAAAAAATCCCGAAAACCGATCGCCAAGCTTCCTTCGATGGAAGAGGATCGTTCGTCTGACATTGTGAACAAACATTTGTGGATGACTGATCAGGCGGTCGAGCTCAGCCGCGAGCAAGCCGAGATCAACAGCAAGTTTGCCAATCTCAAGGTCGGCGAATCGATTACGCTGCCAAAAGGAAAAGTCGAGCCCAAGCAAATGGGAGTCGACCATTCGGCTGACACCAATGAAATGAACGCCTACAATGATTTGAACCGTTATCCGAAAACGATCAAC
>CBIHPB010000365.1:0-3848 GCA_966211485.1 uncultured Bdellovibrio sp. | reverse complement strand
CATCGTCAGGTTCTAGTTCAGGATCATCTTCAAGCTCTAGCTCAGGATCATCTTCAGGTTCTAGTTCAGGGTCATCGTCAGGTTCTAGTTCAGGATCATCTTCAGGTTCTAGCTCAGGATCGTCATCAGGTTCTAGCTCGGGATCATCTTCAAGCTCTAGCTCGGGATCATCTTCAGGTTCTAGCTCGGGATCATCTTCAAGCTCTAGCTCAGGGTCGTCTTCGGGTTCAAGTTCAGGGTCGTCTTCAGGTTCTAGCTCAGGAGGCGAGCCGGCAACTCCGACGCCTCTTCCTCCAGCAGAGAAGAAGGCTGAGTTGAAGTTCAAATTGCAACCGGCATTCTACCTGGACTTTGATTCTGGCATGAAGGTGACAAACCTGACTCCGCACAATCCGGCAAAAGCACGTCAGCAAAATGGTTCGGTTGATTCGTTGGTTGTCGATGATTTTGGCTCCGGCTTCCGTGTCGAGCGTTACAGCTTGTTCGAAGGTGGAATTGGCATCAGTGGCAAGTTTTGGTACGAAGGTGCCACAGGCCTTAAGAATCTCTCAGTGATTTCTTTTGGACTCATTCCGATCAAGGGCTCGCAGATTCATACGATTCAATATGTCCGCGATCAAAAGGCCATCAGCCAGTTGCCGAAGATTACTCAGCCGCCGATGAAGGCCGAGGATTTGGAAAGCTGGGAAATCAATGATAGCAGCACGATGATGAAATCTGGCGGAGTCATCTATTTCGGTGGCTTGGGCGTAGGAGCAATCAACTTCAATAGAACTAAGATCGCCAAAGGAACTTGGTCGGTCTTCGTTCAGAAGAAATCCGAAACTTCTGTTTACGTGAAACTCACCAATGGAAAACTAAGTTCGGTCTCCGATGCGACCAATGTCGGACCAGTATCCGTTGGCCTTTCGACTTTCAATAATGCGGATGATTCCTTCTCGTACTTGGTTGATATCGAGTCCGAGTACGGAAAGCGTGCTTATGAGGATCTGGTTCGCGGAAACGTGGCGGCGATTCAAAAGTTTGTGGCTCAAGACAAAGTCGTGCGCCAAGTTGATTCACGAAAAGCATTGCAGTCTGGAAATCTTCGCCATTCTTTCCTGGGGATTCCAATTTTGATGAACATCACAAACAGCGCTGGCCAAATCACCAGCGTCGAAGAAACCGACATCAAGATCGAAAATTCCAAAGCAAATGTGAATTACGGCGTCTACACGGAAGACCACAGAGCCCGTTTCTTCGGCGAGCACACTGAAAAAACCTTGGTTTTCTACGGAGCTTCTTATCGCATCACTGACGCCAAAGGAGTCAATAACGGTTTCTTCGGAACACTGTCTTTGGATCTGCGTGACGATTCAGCTTCACGTCGGAATCTTCAGAATTTTATCGACGAAGTCGTTCGCACCACAGGCTTTAAAAATGTGGCATCGGTCCAAATTCCGAAGGTCGGTGCTTTGGACTATGCGGGCGTACACTTCGAAATGACCGTGCCACAAGATCAAACCGAGCGATTGATGAATCTTGCTACCGGTACTAGAACTGAAGACTTTGTCGCGATGGGCATGCGTCCTTTCAGTCATTACACGATCGTTCATGATCCGTTTAAACTGTGCTCCCCACAAGCGACTTCGGACGGTGAAGACTGCCTGGCTCCGGCTCGCGCCAACGCCGAGGAAGGCCTGAAAAAAATGTGGCAAGCCTTGCGCACGATGAACGCCAATCGCAACAACCCTGCCGCATTCACAGCTGCTTACGCGCAGTTCGGCGAAGGCATGCTGGCAAGTCCAATCAACGTGCAAACCGCGCTCAGAGGGGCCGGGGCCGGAGTGGAGATCACTTACCGCATTGAAGGAGCCCGAACTTCTTATTTCGAAAAGTTCATGCTCAGCCGCGAAGGCGGAGACCTCCAACCTGTGCCGAAGCTTGGTGAGCCTTTGCCTGTGCAGCTGGATAACGAAGGCGCCAACCATCAGCGCGGCATCTTGGTCAGCCCAGGTGGCCCGATCTATCCTCCGGTCAATCCTTAAGCCTGGCTGAAGATCAACAATTCGAAAAGGAGACTTGTGAAAACGAGTCTCCTTTCCAAATAAAATCCGCCGATAAGAAGGGACGTATGAAGCAAAACACATGTCCCCCATCTGCGACGCGAGGCTGGATTGTCTTTGCGGGACTTTTGACCTTCTTAGGAAGTCTTGTCTACGTTCGAGAAGCGCAGATGCAAGATGTGGTCGAGGCCGCCGCCCTTTGTCTGGGGCTCACGGCTTTGTCCCAAGCTCTCCTGGACCTTTTTGTTCTCCAAGTTCACAAGCGAGAGTCGACCGGTCTGGATTGGCAGAAAAAAAATGCCTCGGTCCAGCGAACAAGCGTGAAGCTTTTCGGCCTGTTAGGATCTCTGGGCTTTATCGGATTTTTGTATTGGGTTTTCCCCGAGTACCATGGCGATTTCTATAACTCCTACTGGCAGCTGCTGAAAATCATTCTTCCCTGGTGGTTGGCGCTGGCGGTTCCCTATTTCTATATTCTAGATGGAAAGCAAAAAAATCCCGAAGACGGCTATTTTCAAGTGGGCCTTTTGGTTTTGCTGCACTTTGAAAAAGTTCAGTGGAACTTGATCAGGCCGCATGTTTTAGGCTGGCTGGTTAAAGGCTTCTTCTTGCCGCTGATGTTCACCTATCTCACCAAAGATCTCACCTCGTTTTTGCACTATGATTTTTCGAGTATGGTGAGCTTCAAATCATTTTTTGATTTCACCTACGAGTTTATCTTCCTGATCGATGTCGGCCTTGTGGCGATGGGCTATCTGATGTCCCTGCGCCTGACCGATTCGCACCTGCGCTCGACCGAGCCGACAATGCTGGGATGGGTGGTGGCCCTGATCTGCTATCAGCCGTTTTGGTCTTTGTTCGGCAAACAATATATCGAGTATTCAAGCAATGTCGGCTGGGGTTCGTGGCTGGCGGATTCGCCACGATTGTACATGGTGTGGGGCACTGGAATTTTGATCCTGTTTTTCATTTATGTCTGGTCTTCAGTGATGTTCGGCATCCGTTTTTCCAACCTCACGCATCGGGGAATTCTCACCAACGGCCCTTATCGATGGACGAAGCATCCCGCCTACGTCGCCAAAAACCTGGGCTGGTGGCTAACCAGCGTTCCGTTCTTTGCGCTCGACGGCTTTGGCAGCATCCTGCAAAAGTGCTGTCTGCTTTTGATGATCAATATGATTTACTATTTCCGGGCCCGAACCGAAGAGCTGCATCTCAGCCAAGATCCCGAATATGTCCGATACTCCGAATGGATCGACGAGAACGGAATTTTCCGCTGGCTTCCATCGCCGCGAAAAGGCACTCGAGCATGAATTGACCATGGCCACCGCCTCGATGTTTTGACACTCTGCTTAGAGAAAAGTAGCCAGGCACCTTTTTAGGCGACGTCGAGTTCGCCGGAGCCTAATGTTTGCGCCAGCTTGTTGCGTAGGCGGGAGACCGCTTGGGCGTGTAGCTGGGAAACGCGGCTTTCGGTGACGCGCAGAACTTTGCCGATCTCTTTCAGGTTCAGGTCTTCGTAGTAATACAAAGACAGAACCAGGCGTTGGCGTTCTGGCAGTTCTTCGATGGCTTGGGTGACGATGTCTTTCACCGACTTGATATTCAGCTGATTGAACGGGTTGTTGAGCTTACAGCCTTCCAAGATATTCAGGATCGACTTTTTATCAACATTCGAGAATGTCTGAGATTCGTCGATTGACAGCAGGCTCACCGGACGAACTTGGTTCAGAAGCTCATGGAATTCGTCGATGGAAACATTGAGAGTTTTCGCTACCTCTTCATCCGTTGGGATGCGGCCCA
>CBIHPB010000364.1:0-3849 GCA_966211485.1 uncultured Bdellovibrio sp. | reverse complement strand
GTCTAGTTCCGGCGAACAGAAATTACACAGGACCTTGATCGTTTTGACTTTGGTCGATCTCAATTGAGACAATGGACCATAGGACCAAGATGGTCCTAAATGCTTAACTTGAAAGAGAATCTTTCAAGCCTACCGAGGAGCCCTATGGAAAACGGATCTTTCCAATCTCTCCCCCTTGTGGATGTTGATTTCGTCGAGAACGAACCTCAACCTCGCACCCGTCTCCCGCGACATCCTGAACACGAAATCGTGGATTTCAAAAACATCCCTCGCGATATGCGAAAATCTGGAACTGTTGAAGCTTTGATTTCACAGAACGAAGATTTGATGGCGCGCCTGAAGGTCAATCTGCGCCGGATGACTTCGCTGGAAGATGAAAACAGATTGCTTCATCAGAACTTCAAAGACCTCACACTTTCGCATGCCTCTGTTTCCGACCAAATGTTGGTTTGGAGAGAGAAAGAGCGCATCTGGAAAGATCGCCACAACCAACTGGAAAATGAACTTCTGACTTTCAAAGCGCGCTTCCCTGATTATCAAAAACTGGAAGCCGCAGTCGAACGTTACAAGCGCTATCAAGAGCGCGTGAAGACCATTTTCAAACCTTATCTGCAACAGCTCAAGGACTACGCCCAAGGACTTCACAAGCAGGTCCAGGCGCTCAATCAAGAGCTGAATGCGAAGGACGCCGCCATCGGCAGCCTCGAGCAGCGGCTGCATTCCACTCGTGATGAAAAAGATCAACTGGCACACCTGTATGAAATGAATCAGAACAGCCTGATCGAAGGATTCGAGCGCGAGAAGGCAAATCTGCAAAAAGAAATTCAGGTTTTGAATGAAAGCAATCAGGCACTGGAAGCCAAATCCCAGGCCTTGGATCGCAGCCTCGAGCGACAAGACGAATTGGAAAATCTAGTTGTCTCGCTTCGTCGCAACAAGGAAGATTACCAAAAAGAAATTCAAACCGAGATTGATCACTTGCGAAGCGCCAATCGGGAATTGAAAGCAAAGCTGACCGAGAATAGCCTGCAGATTGCAGATCTTCAGGTCGAACGCGAGCAATTGAAGGCGCAAACCCAAAGTGCACTTTCGGCCCGCGAAGAGATGGAAGAGCAAATGACAAGCCTTCGCTATATGTGGACCGCGAAGTCAGAAGAGAATGAGAAGCTCAAAATTTCGATGGCGTCGCTGGAAAAGCTCAACCTTGAGTTGAGCTCGAAGTTGAATGATCTTCGAAAGCAAAGCTAGACATCGCCCCGTCCATTGAATCATGCATCTGTAGGCGCTGAATTTCCAAGTTCTGGAAGATGCGCTTGAATTCGGCCTGAACTCCAACCACCTTCAGGCCGTGCTGGTTTTCCTCGCTTAAAGTCCGGACCGTTTCCAAAAATGCTTGCAGTCCAGTCGAGCCCACAAAGGCTGCTTTCTGCATATTAAAGATAATTTTTTTACCTAGAAAATGGCGTAAGCAAATCTCGCGAAAGCCTTGCGTCTTCTCAATTTCCAGTGGTCCTTGGATTGTAATGATCGCGACTTCGCCTTGATTTTTCAGTTTTGCTTCCATGAAAACTCCTTCACTTCAGCTCACTCATCGGTCGATCTTGATACGGTCTTAAGATAGACACTGGACTAGGAACAGTCTAGGATAGAAGGCTCAAACACAATCAGTGCGACAGCAAAGGATGGCATCGCGTGACGGCATCAAACAATGCACCTGCAGGTAACTCGGGAAAAATTGAACTAAAATCCGACAAGCCGGAAAAAAAGACCAACAAAAAACTTCTTAAATTTATCGAGATGATGAAATCACCGATTGTGGTGGGCATCGTCCTGACGGTCATCTTCGTATTGATCACTCTTAATTTTTACAACGTCCGAAGCCAGCAAGAAAGTTCGCGCCTTCTCTTGCCGCCGATCAAAAAAGCACTTTTTGACGCCGTCGAATGGTTCGATTTGAAAAACCAAGACCGCCGACTTAACATGCGCGGTCCACAAAAACCAAGCGAGAACGTGGCCCTTCTGACCATTGACGACCGCTCGATCGAAGAGATCGGACGCTGGCCGTGGAGCCGCGAAAAAATCGCCTTCGTCGTCGAGGAGATGATGAAGTACAAAGCCAAAGCCATCGGCTTCGATATCGTTTTCTCGGAACCGCAAATCGATCCAACATTTGAGGCCATCAAGCGAATTGAAGAAAAAAGTGTCGGGCAAATCACAGGCACTGTCAAAGCGGCCTTAGAAGACGAAAAGTCCCACGGACAGCCGGATTCCATTTTGTCGGCCACGATGGAAAAATACAAAGACCGAATCGTGCTGGGAGCCTTCAACGAAGAATCCGATGACAGCCGCCTTTTGGCTTACCAGGATTATTGCCGTAATGAAGCCTTCCGCCGCGCCAACGCCGAAAAATTCGTCAAACTGAATGTCACCTTCATCGTCAACGATGAATCCGATCCCTTTGTCGATCTCGAATTCGATCAGGTTTTTGACGGCATGTTCCCCGCAATCGAAGCCGCCGAAGCCAATCGCGTGCTGAAGGATGTTTTCAATAAAAAGGAAATGTCTCAGCTCAATGAACTTGAAACACGCCAGTTGGCCTATCTCCGCCAGACCGCCAATATGCGCTACTGCGAAAAGTGGCTGACCAAAGACGATCCATGGGTGAACGACCTCAAGCCGGCATACAAAAAAGTTTTCGCTAAATCAAAAGACCTCAAAGATCTGCCGATCGACGAAGCAATCGAAAAATTCAAGACGATGACCAAGTCGCTGCCAATCGTGCAGCACCAAAGATGGACAATCAATACGGACGAAATCCAAAAAGGCATCGACTACACCGGAAGTTTCAATGCCGAGCAAGACTCGGATGGAACCATTCGTAAGGCCTCACTGTTCTTCCGTACCGGAAACCGCATTGGTACAAGCTTTATTCCGTCGATCGCCCTGCAAACCTATCTGGTCGCCACTGGATACCGCGCCAATGTCGAAATCAATATCGATCCCCGCCACCCGGAACAAAAGACTTTGACCAAATTCGATATCGTTGATCCGACTCAGGATCCAGAAGTTCTGATTGGAACCGTTCCCGTCGACGCCCAGGCCCGAATGAATATCAACTATGCCGGAGGTAAGAACATGTACCCTTACCTTCCAGCTAAAGAACTTTTCAACGGCAAAGAAACGGCAATCGTCTCTCAGGCCGAATTTAATCCTCAGACAAAACAGTGGAATGAGCGCAGCTTCGAAGTCAAAAAGGCCGACTTCATCAAAGACAAAGCGTTTATTTTCGGAGCCACTGCCATCGGCGTCTACGATCTTCGTGTCACTCCATTTGAAAAGAACTACCCAGGTCCCGAAACCCACGTTTCAACACTTGGAAACTTGTTCGAGAAAAACTTCCTGAAGGCCCACGCTCAAGAAGAAAAATATATGCCTTTTGTGATCATGATCTTCGGAATCATTCTCTCGATTGCCATTTCTCAAACTACGGCCATTCCAGGCTTCTTGATCACCTTTGGATCCGTCGCCGGTATCGTCATCTTGGATCAGTTCTTCCTGAAAAAGGGAATTCTGATTACGATGACCCTGCCTGGCGGACTGGTTCTGTTCTTGTATATCTTCCTGTTCTTCTACAAGTACCTGACCGAAGAGAGAAAAAAGAAACACCTGCGATCCACGTTCTCGAAATACGTCTCGCCTGCCATCGTGGATGAGATCCTGAAAGATCCCGAGAACATCGAGCTTGGGGGTAAAAAGCAGCGCATGAGCGTTTTCTTCTCGGATGTTCGCGGATTCACCACGATTTCAGAAAAGCTCGATCCGCGGGCACTTTCAGATGTTCTGACCAAG
>CBIHPB010000363.1:0-3868 GCA_966211485.1 uncultured Bdellovibrio sp. | reverse complement strand
CAATTCGTGACTTTGCATGTGCCACATGAACCAAAGCCTGCGATGCGTGCCTACTCGATCGCGTCCGATGACCGCCAGAAAAACGGATTTCGCTTGCTGTTTAAGTTTGTCGAAAACGGAGTCGCATCGAATTACGTTTGGTCTCTGAAAGGCCAAGAGACTTTGAACTTCACAGGCCCCTTCGGCCGCGTTTTCTTCAAAGAGCCACCGACTTCGCAAATTGTTTTCCTGAACACCGGCACCGGTCTCTCACAGCACTATTGCTACCTGATGTCGAAGAAAGAGCTCTTCCCGGATCTCAAGTACCGCATGCTGTTCGGCGTGCGAAACGAAAAAGAAATGTACTATCAGCCGCAACTGGATCAGCTGCAAAAAGAGATGAAGGATTTCAAATACGAATTCGTGCTCAGCCGTCCGCCTGAAACTTGGACTGGCAAAAAAGGCTACGTTCAGCACTTTATTAAAGAGTTTGAATACATGAGCCAGGACACGACGTTTTATCTTTGCGGCAACGGCGGCATGATCAAAGAAGTGAAGCACCAGCTCGAGCAGGACGGATTCGACAAAACCCGAATCTTCGCCGAAGCCTTTGACTAAGACCCGCGCGCTTTTTGAGCTTCTGATCGCCGGCCTGTTCTGGGGATTCGGCTTTGTCGGAACAGTTTGGTGCCTGCGCAGCCTAGGCCCTTCAGCCATCGTCTTCTACCGTTTCACCATCGCCTTTGTCACAGGCCTGGCCATCTTGATGTGGCAGCGAAAGTCCAAAGCCATTCTTTTGAACGAGCTGGGCCTTTCCATGATCCCCGGGGTTTTTCTATTTCTGACATTGATTTTACAGACCTGGGGCCTTGAATACACGACCGCGACCAATTCGACTTTTATCACCACGCTGTATGTGGTGATCGTTCCACTGCTGAACTCGATGACTGGCAGCGAGCGTTTGAATTGGGTCCACTGGCTGTGCGTGGTGATCGCCTTGGGTGGTACAAGTCTGATCGTACAGGTGCAAAACCTGACCGCTTTGAACTGGGGCGATCTGATGACGTTCTTGTGCGCGATTTTCGCAGCCGTGCACATTATCGTGATCGGCCAGCGCGCCATGAAGACCAAAGACGATTTCGCGTTTAACACCTTTCAAAGCTTTTGGATGGCGGCTTTTTCGCTGGCCCTGTTTCCGTTTACCGCCAAGTGGAATCTTCCGTCGCTGACGACGGAAGGATGGATTGGAATGGCAGCGCTAGGGTTTGGCTCGTCGCTAATTGCCTTTTTCTTGCAGATCCGTGCGCAGAAAGTGATTGCACCTTCAACTATTAGTCTTTTGTTTCTATTGGAATCACCGATCTCTTGCGTGTTTGCGTTCTTTCTTTTGAACGAGTCGCTGAATGGGTGGCAGTGGCTGGGGGCTGGGTTGATTTTGGTCTCCTGCGCGCTGATTAGTCTTAATGAGAGAATGTCCAGCTCTACGGAGCCTATTCCGCAAAATTAGAACATCATGTGATTCTCTTTCGTCCATGCGCTCACCCCTTCGGCCACGGGGGCAATTACTTCAAAGTCGCATTAGCCCCAGTAGATTTCGACGAAGACGACTCCCCAGATGAAGTTTTAAGAACCTTCTTCAAGAATTTCCCCGTCTCACTATCAGGCACCTTCGCGATTTCTTCCGGCGTGCCAGTGGCGACGATTCGACCGCCGCCTTTTCCGCCGTCAGGTCCGAGATCAATAATATGATCCGCGCATTTGACCACATCCAAGTTGTGCTCGATCACCAACAACGTATTGCCTTGATCGGCCAGCTCTTGAATCAACTCGACAAGCTTTTTGATATCTTCGAAGTGAAGTCCAGTCGTGGGCTCGTCCAAGATGTACAAGGTTTTACCTGTGCCACGCTTGGAAAGCTCTTTACTGAGCTTCACACGTTGGGCTTCGCCACCCGACAGGGTTGTCGAGCTTTGACCCAGGGTCATATAATCCAGGCCCACGCGATGGAGAGTTTCCAGTTTGCGGTGGATGATGCTGTGGTTTTTGAAAAACTCCAAAGCCTCTTCCACACTCATTGCTAGAACATCGGCGATGGATTTGTTGTTGTACTTGATATTCATGGTCTCGCGGTTGTAGCGCGCGCCATTGCAGGTATCACATTGAACGAACACATCCGCCAGGAAGTGCATTTCCATTCGGATCTGTCCGTGGCCCTGGCAGGTTTCGCAGCGTCCGCCCTTGACGTTGAAACTGAATCGTCCTGGCGTGTAGCCGCGCAGTTTCGATTCCGGCAGATTCGCAAACAAATCTCGAATCAATGGAAACAATCCCACATAAGTCGCCGGTGTCGAGCGTGGCGTGCGTCCGATCGGCCGTTGATTGATATCAATGACTTTGTCGATGTTTTCAAGACCTTGAATTTCTTTGTACGGCGAAGGCTGCGATGAATTGTCGTACAGTCTTTGCGCCAAAATTTTATAAAGCGTATCGATGATCAGTGTCGACTTACCGCTGCCGGAAACTCCGGTCACAGCCGTAAAAGTTCCCAGTGGAATCGACAGATTCACGTCTTGCAAGTTGTTGCCGCTGGCACCTTTCACCTGCAGTTTCAGTCCATTTCCTTTGCGGCGCTGTTTCGGTGGAGCAATTCGCAGCTCGCCACTGAGATATCTTCCTGTCGTCGAGTTTTTATTTTTCTCGATCTGCTCGGGAGTACCTTCGGCCATCAATTGACCACCCAGTTTTCCGGCGCGCGGACCCAAGTCGATGATGTAATCGGCAAATCGCATAGTATCTTCATCGTGCTCGACCAGAAGGATCGTGTTTCCACGGTCTTTCAGTTCACCGATGATCTCCAAAAGCCGGTGATGGTCTCGTGGATGCAGACCGATCGACGGTTCATCCATCACATACAGACAGCCAATCAATGACGAGCCCACTTGGGTCGCCAACCGAATCCGTTGGGCTTCGCCACCCGACAATGTGCGGGCACTGCGATTTAGCGAAAGATAACTGCAACCCACGCGGATCATATAATCCAGGCGTGAGAGAATCTGCTTGTTGATTTTATCGGCGATCAGTTTGTTTTTCGACGAAGACTCAAGTGTGGCGCTCCACTCACGAAGCTCGCCGCAACTGAGATCTGCAAGTTCTGAAATATTTCGTCCTTGAATGCGGATGTTCAAAGATTCGGGCTTCAATCTCGTGCCGTGACAATCCGGACAGACCGAGAAATCCAATTCCTCGACTTCTTCGTCATCGTCCGAGATTTTCTTTTCGTCTTTGTAACGGTAACGAACTTTCTCTAAGACTTTGCCGTCATCGCCGTAAGAGTACTGCTCTTCTTCAACCAAATCCAAAGTTCCCAAGCCATTGCAGGTGCCACAGGCCCCGCGTGGATTGTTGAAACTGAAAAGTCTTGGCTCGAGTTCAGGAAAACTAAATCCGCAAATCGGACAAGCCGAATGCATCGAGTACGACGTGCGATCGCCCGCCGTGCTTTCGATCACCAATCGGCCATCGGCCATCGAAAGGGCCGTGTTGATACTTTCCGCTAGGCGCGGACGCACGTTTTCTTTGATCACCAACTGATCGACGACCAGGTCGATATCATGCGCCTTGGTTTTTGCCAGCTTCTGCGCTTTTTCAAGCTCGATAAACTGTCCGTCGACTTTGGCTTTAACGAAGCCCTTTTTCGCCCACTTTTGGAATTCAGCCATGAACTCGCCCTTTTTTCCTTGGGCCATGGGGGCTAGCACATAGAACTTGGTCGACGTTTCTTTTTTCAGAACATCTTCCAAAATCTGCTGCGGAGTTTGACTGGACACCGGAATTTTATGCGTCGGACATTCCGGCACACCGATCTTAGCAAACAACAAACGCAGGTAAT
>CBIHPB010000362.1:0-3919 GCA_966211485.1 uncultured Bdellovibrio sp. | reverse complement strand
ATTACCTATAGCGTGAGTTTCGGATCCTTTTTATTGGCCATTTACTTTGCGAATGCTTCGAATTTGCTGATGGGCCTGACCATGACCATGCTGATCTCTCACAAAATCGCAGATATTTCGGTGTGGATTGGGATCTTTCTTTTCTATCGCGCTTTCGAGGTCGCCGGATATTCGAGCCGGATTCATTTCTGGTCCGTGCGATTTTTCACTTTGCTTGGAATTGGCGTTATTGCCAGTGGAAGCACCGGTGATACGGTTCAGTTCGGAACGATTCTTCCGATGCTTCCGATGGTCATGGCATTTCTTTCGGTGATCCGGCAAATCGGGCAAAAAGTTCGAGTGCTTGGATGGCAGCCGAATTTGATCAGCCGTCTTTTTTCGGTGGCAAGCTTTCTGGTGTTTGGTTTGAATGACATCTGCCATGTCACGGGGATCATCAACACCGGAATGGCTTTAAGTTTTGGTATTATCGGTTGTATTTTTGGCTTGGCGATTTCCGTGGCTCAGGAAGTGGATCAGACGTATTCAGAGCGCGACGAGCTTCGCACCGAGCTTGAAGCTTGGGCCCCGCCGTTTATTTTGAAAGCACTGAAGCATGATAAAATCAAATTCCCGATCCGGAAGGATTTGGCCGCCATCACCTATGATATTATTGACAGCTCGAAATACCACGATGTCTTTATCGAGGGGCGGCCTATCCGCGCCGTGCTTCTTCAGGCTTTTTCCGAGGTGATCATCCGTAAAGGCGGCTGGCGCGAATCTCATTCGGGAGATTCGGCTTATGCTCATTTTGGAATTCTGCAAAACGAGCGGCCGGCCAATACAATGGCCTATCAAGCAGCTATCGAGTTTCGAACTTTTATTGAAGGATTAAACGCAAAGCACGGGGTCCAAATCCAATGCGGGATCGGCCTGCATCTGGCCCAGAATGTTTTGATCAACGTTCATTCGATTGCGATTGAGAGCAATTCTGAAGTCGTTCAGCAGAAATCTTTTGATACGACGTCTTCGGATATCGATCTGGTTCACCGAATTGAAAGCTTTGTGCATCTTTTGCCAGGCACGAATATCGCCATGTCCGAAAAATTCATGAGCTCTTTGGATTTCCAGATCGAGGGTCTTTTTGAGCTGGGCACGTTTAAGCTCAAAGGACAAAAAGAGCTGACCACCATTTTCGTCAGTCCCAACACGGCGATTCCATCTCAGATTTTAAAGCACTACTCGAGCCAGTCGGCATAAAAAATAAAGTGCCAGCCACTGGGTTAAGTGACTGGCACCGTTCAGAGGGGGAACTCTGAATCTTTTGTCTCTATCGCAAGAACTCCCAACCTGGACGGATATAAATCTCCAAATCCTTCAGGTACTGCAGTTCGTAAGAGACATGCTTGGTTTCCGATGAAAGCGCTTCACAGATGGCATCACCGTCTTGTGTGTAATCCCAGTCCGTGCAGTCTTTATAAGCGCAGTCCACCAGAACTTGGTCACCGGTTTGACTTTGAACGGCGCAAGTCTTCTCCGCCAGATTTGAAGTCAATCCCATGGCCTGTTGGTTCAGTAATTCGCTTGCCAAATCGACCGGACTTGCCAAGTTAATATATCCAAATGAGTGATTCAGATAGCGGAACTGGTACCAATCGCGATCGGCCTTCTTCGTGTCCATGCTGACAATCCACTTGTTGGCGGCGGTGAAATGGTAGGACTGAAATTCGATCTTGTGCTCGCGTGGCTGATTGATCCGCTCCATCGCCTGATCGAAGGCTTCGACATTGTAGGTTTTGTCGTCGATAAAAATGATTCGATCGGGCTCGGCATCGACATTGGCTACCATCAGCTCCAGCAGTTTTCCCTTATCCTGTCCAGTCGCGAATAAAATTCCACGCTCCCAGAAGAGCTCGGCCGGCTTTTGTTTGAATTTCGGCGGACGAGCTTCCAGAACGCCCATCAGACGAGTAAACGCCAACTGATCGGTCGTCACTTGCACCAGATTCTTATTTCGGGCAGTCAGTGCAAAAACGTTGAAATCTTTTGGCAGCCCCTGAATAAAATCAAAGACCGAGTTATCCACCAACTGGGCATTGAACGGCATCTGTGTCAGACCGAAAAGTTCGTGCTGTTTTTCCGCTGCGGCTTCGGGTGTGAAGCCCGCCTGCACGTAGCGGGTTTTCATATACTCGACCCATTCAACCGAGCCGATGGTTGTGTAGGGATGAGTGAGCGTATTGTCGATATCAAAAATCACCCAAGTTTTCTGGGTGGGGTTTGTAATCTTCAGGTCTTTGTAGGTTTTCAGTTCCTGGTAAGCCTGGGCAGATCCCGAGAAGATCAGTATTGAGAGTAGAATGGCCTTCATAAAGCTCCTTTTGCTTGAGGGAAGGCCGTTTATAGCCAGTCTTTATTTCAATTAAAAATGAATTAAATAGACAATGTTTGTAAGCCCAACTTACATATCCCTATGAACACATTCCACCTGCAGTACTTCCTAGATGCCGCCAAGTTTGGATCGATCAGCCGCTCGGCCGAGAAAAACAATATCTCGCATTCGGCCATCAGCCAGGCGATCAAAAGCCTGGAAGCGGAACTCAAGATTGATCTTGTCCAGCACGAGCGCCGGAAATTTCAACTGACCAGCGTGGGCTTGGCCAGCCTCCCCTACTTGGAAAGTCTGCTGACTCATTTGGCGTCGGTGAAGTCAACTTTGCGCAACACCCACGAAACGCCGATTGGAGAATTGGTGATCTGGGCGCCGCAAAGTTTGATCGTTGATTCACTGATGGATGTGATCGGGAATTTTCGCCGCAAATATCCGCTGGTGACCTTAAAGGTGCACACGGGGGCCGCCTATTTGGTTCAGCAAAGTGTCGCCAATCGCAGCTGCCATTTGGGATTGGCTTTGAACGATCATCAATTGCATGGTTTTGAAAGTGTGCAGATCTGCTCGGGCGACTTCTTGTTGGTTTCGAAAAATCCGAAGGCCAAATGGAATGACAGCGAGATTCTATCGACCAATTCTGAAAAAATTGAAGTTCGGCATCTGCAAGAGCAGATCAAAACTCACACCGGAAAAAAGCTGGATCTGAAAACTTTTATTTTTAGCTGGGGTTTGGTGCGCGAATTTGCCTTGAAAGGCCATGGGATCGGCTATGTGCCCGAATATGTCGTGAAAAAAGAACTCGAAAATAAAGAGCTCTTTAAAGTGAAACAGCCTGGCCAGGCATTTCGCTATGAAGTGAATCTGATCTGGAATGCAGATGCTCCCTTAAGCCGAAATGCTGACCTGTTTTTAGCTGAACTGGGCGTCAAGCGCCCAAGCCAAGCTTAGTGATTCGTGATCTTGCAGTGATGCTCGACATCTTTGACTGGAATCGAAACGTGGACATCTCGTTTGCGGCCATGAATCACAGCGTTCAGACGCAATTTCCGGCGTGGCGCACTGGCCGTTTCCAGCAGCTCAGCCTCGACACCCAGATCCAAACGGCTTTCAACCGTCATCCGGTCAAAAATTCCGGTGCCCTCTCGCTGGACTTCTTTTTTTCCGATCGCGACCACACTGACTCTGTTTGCACGGCATTGAAACGGTGTTTGCAAGTCAGCGTCGGGATTGGTGCAGGCCTCTTTTGGCGAAATGCCCACGCCCAAGCCAACCAGGTGCAAACTTTCGTCTTCGGGACGGCCGGTGATATCGGACAGATTTTTTCCTCCGTTGTTGTCAAAACCTAATTGGGTATTCATCGTGATGTAGGTGCCATTAAAGCCGATGGATCCATCCCGGTTGATCGTAAAATCCATACCTGTAAACGAAGGGCCGTCATCGCAGGTTAAGGACTTGGCCTGAGCCAGGCTTGCCACCACTGTCAAAACTGTGAGTAGAATCGTCATTTTCATAAAGTCTCCTTTTTCTCCGTCGACAGAATTAGACGAT
>CBIHPB010000361.1:0-3940 GCA_966211485.1 uncultured Bdellovibrio sp. | reverse complement strand
CGACCGAGGTATTAAAAGCCAAAAGCCAATTTCGCCGTGTAAGCACTGGTACCGAACGCATTCGAATATTCAAGACCCAAATGGAAGAACAAAAGATTCGCATTCACACCCGCCAAAATCTGAGTGCTGCTAGCGGTTTCGTCCTTCGATGTTGAACCATCCGCAAAGATCGACCCAGCCGAAGAGCCCAGGCTGTTTTTACCACTCAAAACACCAATGCCGGCGTAGGGCTCAACCAAAGGAAGGCTTGGGCTTGCCAACAATTGAAGTCCGGTCACTGTGGTTTTGTTTTCAACGCTGGCCGAACCAAAGCTTGGAATCGTCTGAGTAAAAGTCAGTTTGGAGTTCGAGCTAAATCCGCGCAAAGCCAGATTGAACGGAATCACTTTCAAAAGCTCCGTATTCAGCGAAAGTTTCAACGCCAAAGACGTCATTTCCAAATCAATATCATTTGATGACGTCTTCGGAATCATCATAACCTCGCCAGTGATTCCAAGCGGAACACTGACCACGCCCAAAATACCAGCGTGATAAAGCTTCGAAACACCCGAGCCACCATTGGCCTTCGAAATGCGATCCAAAATCGGAGAGTCCTGCTGACCTGCGACCAAGCCCAGCTCAAAGCCAAAAATATTTCCCAGCGGAGCGGCCCCTTGCACCGAGTGGTGCATGAAATTCCCAGAAAACTCCTTCGAAAGATCTGTGAAATCAGCATTGCTCAAATTCAAGATACTAGCTGATTGAGCAAATGAACTTTGCGGAAGCAAAGCCAAGGCAGAAACCAAAAGGCCGGCAAATAATGAACCACGAATCATAAAGTCCTCCCGACTTTTCTTCTCAAAGCGTATCCATCGCTTTTCAACTGAGCCGCATTTTTCAATACATTTTCTCAGTTATTTTTTCTATGTTCCTAAAGTCAATCTATCCAATCCATCCCTTCTGTGGGACGGATCAAATTTGAAAAAACTATTTAAATCAAACTGGCCGATGTGCACAAATGCACAGGCAAGGGCTCTGTCCATTGTTCACATGCCAGTGCTTTGTATTCGACGGAACTTCAACTCGGTCCCCAGCTCGCAAAAGAAACTGATTTCCAGCAATGCTGAAAAGAAGCTCACCCTCAACGACCATTCGGACTTCGCCAAATGGATGTCGGTGCTCAGAAATTTTCACCTGAGGCTCATAAGCTTCTTCGTAGGGCTCAAGCCCCTCGGCTTCCATGAGAATTTTTGCTTGTTCCTTGTTCGGACTGATGGGTGCTTGCCAGCGAGTTATCAACATGCGACAAGAATACAAACCTTTCATCGAAACGGCAACTGATCATGGTCCATTTATCTGGAATTACGAAGCAATACGGCAATCGAATCCTGTACCGAAACGGCAGCTTTCAAATCAACTCGGGCGAGCGCATCGGTCTCGTCGGCCCCAACGGAGCCGGAAAAACCACCATCTTCCGCATCATTACAGGCGAGGAAGGCTACGACCAAGGCTCAGTGTCAAAACCCGACAAAGTGACCGTCGGATACTTCTCACAAAATATTGAAGACATGCGCGGCCGTTCCGCGTTGGAAGAAGTCAAAGCCGCTCATCCCGAACTTCCTGCGCTTCAGCAAGAAATGAAAGTTCTCGAAAAAAAATTGGAAGACTCAGCGACCATCGAAGTTTCCGATGACGAAATGACCAACATTCTCGATCGCTACGGCCACGTCCAAGCCGAATTCGAACGCCTCGGCGGATACGACATCGAATCCCGGGCGGCCGAAATCCTCACCGGTCTCGGCATTGGTCCCGACGATTATCATCGGCCGACGGAAAGCTTCAGCGGCGGATGGAAAATGCGTATCGCTTTGGCCAAAATTCTCGCCCTCCAACCTGAAGTCCTTCTGATGGACGAGCCGACGAACCACTTGGACGTCGAAAGTATCGTTTGGTTGGAAGAGTGGCTGATGAATTACAAAGGCTCGATTCTGATGACAAGCCACGATCGCGATTTCATGAATCGCCTGGTCGGAAAAATCGTCGAAATCTCCAACCAGCAAATCACGACCTACACAGGCAATTACGATTTCTACGAGCGCGAGAAAAAAGTTCGTCAAGAGCAGCTGGTTGCCGCAGCAAAGCGCCAAGAAGACATGCTGGCCAAAGAAGAAGAGTTCATCGCCAGGTTCGCAGCCCGCGCCTCTCACGCTGCCCAGGTTCAATCCCGAGTGAAAAAACTCGAGAAAATCGACCGCATCGAAATCCCAGCGGACGAAAAAGACATTAAATTCGAATGGCCCGAGCCACCACGAGGCGGGGACGAGGTCGTGAAATTCGAAAAGCTCACCAAAATCTGGCCGCGTCCTGACGGAAAAGAAAAGCTGGTGTTTCAAAACGCTACAGCTCTCGTCAAACGTCTGGACCGAGTCGCTGTCGTCGGCGTGAACGGGGCCGGCAAATCCACGCTGCTGAAAATGATGGTCGGAGACGCCGAAGCGACAGAAGGTAAGATCCAACTCGGAGCCGCCATCCAGGTGGGCTACTTCTCCCAAAACTCTATGGACGTCCTTACGCCGTCAAACACGGTCCTCGACGAAGTCCATTCAGCCATCCCGACGGCAGGCCTCGGCACGATCCGAACCCTGTTGGGAGCCTTTAAATTCTCCGGCGAAGACGCAGAGAAAAAAGTCTCAATCCTCTCGGGGGGCGAGAAAAGCCGCGTGGTTCTGGCAAAAATCCTGGCCCGCCCAGTGAACCTCCTGGTGCTCGACGAGCCCACCAACCACTTGGATATCAAGTCCCGCGAGACTCTTCTCGAGGCGATTAAAAACTTCCAAGGGACAGTCGTTATAGTGAGCCATGATCGCTACTTCCTTCGCGAAGTCACAACGCGAGTCTTTGAGCTCGACAAAAACCAGCTCCTCACATTCGACGGCACCTACGAAGAATACCTCGAGCGCCGTGGCCACCACTAAGATTTATCGCTGGTCGTACTTCTGACGACCGGCTTTTTCCGAGCACGACATCGCAAATCTGTTTAGGCTTTTGACAATTTCAAATGCCTTTCGTCTCACTCTAAAACAAATAAAAAAAACATATCAAAGCGACGCAGGATCTCGGGCCAATTCTTCGCCTGACATAATCCTTTTTGCCGCCCATTTGTTAAGTCCTGTCAAAATGCCGACGATAGAAATGGTGTAGATACTCGTACTTTGTGGATGTTCATCAACTTGAGGAGGACCATTTGAGCGAGTCAGAAATGTCTCACAAACCATCTCAAATGCTCGAAGAAATTTTAGCGTTTGTCGATCAATCATCTGGCCTTTCTTCCAACGTCACAGAAGCTGGAGTCGTCGCGATCGAACAAAACGTCGACGGAAAAGTTTTCCGCTTCACCTCTGATCAGCTCTCGGAAGTGCTTCAGCGCTTCGATGCTGATGGAAAGCAGTTCATCCAAGTGAACTTCGAGTCTGGAAACAAGGTTTTATTTACAGAAACTCTCGTTGGATTTAAGCCTCGCGAGACGATCGGTCTTGATATGAGCAAAATCCCTCGTGTCGTTACAACTCCTGATCTGATTAGTGTGTTTGAAGCGATTGAAGACTCAATGAGCTCGGATGCCACGCCAGAACACGAGATCGAAATCCTTAAAAAGGTGTTTTTGGCGATCCTTCATGGCGGAGAGAACGCGGGATTTGATCTCGAGTTTGAACGCGAATGGTTAGGACGCCTTGTGCCATCAAAGTTTCGCGCATCCGCATAGTTCTCTATAAAAATCAGCAGGTTATCCAAAAACCTGCTTTGTAATTCAGCAGAAAATCAGCCTCTTTGTTCAGCAATTTCTAGAATAAAAACAGTCC
This sequence comes from uncultured Bdellovibrio sp., assembly GCA_966211485.1. Taxonomy (GTDB): domain Bacteria; phylum Bdellovibrionota; class Bdellovibrionia; order Bdellovibrionales; family Bdellovibrionaceae; genus 21-14-0-10-47-8. The sequence goes on along the minus strand of CBIHPB010000361.1, from coordinate 101 downwards.
TTTAAAAAATCTTTAAAATACCTATTGACCTTTTTCAGCTCCAAACGCATAACCAGCCTCACTTTGCGGGGGCATAGCTCAGCTGGGAGAGCATCTGATTT
>CBIHPB010000360.1:0-3954 GCA_966211485.1 uncultured Bdellovibrio sp. | reverse complement strand
GAATTCACGCTGATCAATGTTGTGCAAAAAGAAAAAGCCGAAATCCGGACGGTCTTGGGACGTACAGAACTGGCGACGGGCCAGATCAGCGGCGGGTTTTTGACTTTGACCAAAGAAGTACAGATGCCGCTGCAATCGGTGTGCAGCTATGGCCAGCTCTTGATGGCGGTCAAACTCACTCCGCAAGTGAAGGATATGAATCTCACGCCTTTCGAAGGACTGTATGCCAATATCGGTGAATGTGATCAGCTGAAGGGAAGTTTCCTCGCACGCTTGAAGACTCCGCTTTCTGTTCAGACCGAAGGGCCAAAAAATCTGGCCGAGTATATCGGAAGACCCATCGTCAAGCCTGGAATCGCCGGGATCAGCGGCGCTGCAGGTTCGAATTCTTTTGCGCTCCCCGATGGAGCCACAATCCCTATGGGTCAGACGAAAGTGATCGTCAAAGATCCGCTCACTTTTAGCAATATCGGTTTTAGCGGACAGAACTCTTATCAACGGGAAAAAACTTTTGCGATCACCGCCTGCTTCCAGGGACCGATCGACTACAAAGCTTTGCGCGCGCAAAACTTCACGGTTCGCAAGGTGAATGGAAAAACGGAAAACGCCACATCGCTCAGTTCTGGCTGTATCACCTGGGATGACTCGATCACATTTCACTATCTGGATAAAGAGTGCTGGTTTCAAAAAACATTTCAGATCCGCAATGACCTTCTCAAAATGAACGAGACCTTGGCGATTGAGATCAATCCTTGGGATGAGAGTGGGTCCAGCATCCGGGATTCGCGCAAAGGTGCCAGAAATCTTGAATGCGTGCAGAACCGCCCACAGTTTGTTCTGAATTCCTATGACTTTGACACGCAGGAAACCAACTACCCAATCGATGAATTCCTGGGCATCAAAGTTCAGCGCCGGGGAACGCTTCGCCTCAGTGGCCGCGTCAGTCGCCCAACAATGAAAAATGCTGTCGGAACTGAGGACGCTCCACTGCCGCCGGGAAAATATCTTTTGCGCTGGGCAATCGTCGACAACCTCGTTCAAGATTTCACCAAGGCCAGCGGATTTATTTACCAGGCAGCCGAAAAAGAAGTCCAACTGGAAGCTGCCGGCACGATCGCGGAAAGCCTGTATTTCGAAACCGCGAATCTCAAAGCTTTGGGCGAGCTCAATCATATTTTGATCGAAGTCGAGCCACTGCAACCAAACGCCAATCTGGTGCCTGAAACTTATATTGGCTCGATCGTTCTGGCCGACCGAAAAGAGCCGGCGGGTCTCACACCGATGGGACAACATCAGGGTTCGCTGATCAAAAAACTGATCGTTCAGTTCCAAGAAGATCTGAAAAAACAGCAAGAGATCCGAATGAAGATGTCGGATAAAAAGTTTTTGGCCCAGGCTTCGGACCTGGTGATGATCAATCTCAATAATCCCCAGGAAGCTGAAAGCTTCCGCCACGCTTTGGCCGTCCCTTCAGGTTTGGGACATCAGATCCCGGCCAGGTTTAAGGAGGTCACTCCAATTCCAAGTCTTCTGTTTAAAGATTGGCTGGATGCAGGGAAAATCAATTCCGAGCTCAGTGATCGGCTTTGTTATTATTGGCTTTCGGATCTGTTGGGATCCCATCTCATTCCGAATGTAGCGCTGCAAGAAATGTCGAAAAATTGCCGGCCCGGACAATCCAAAGAAGAATCAGGATATTTGGACGTCGAGTATCGTTACATTCTTCAAAATATTTCAAAGCTCGAAGATCTCCACGCTGAGATCGAGGACAAAACTGTCGTGAATTCATTTTACCTCAGCTACATCGAAGATTTCTCTCGCACCTTCTCGGCCGATATCAATGCTGGATTCAACACAGGGAAATCATTCCTGAGTCCTTTTAGTCTTGGTGGCGGTGTTCGCTATCAGATGGCTTGGCAGAAGCGTGAAAGCTCGGGAAATACGACGACCATTCAAAGCTCGACGGCTTTGCAGATGGAAAAATTGAAATTTAAAATGCGAGCGGAAGCTTTTGAGAAATGTGCGGTGGTTCGGCTGAAAACCGATACTCTTCCGCGCTGGTTGCGATTTGCGATTCAAATGCAAAAAGACAAAGCCCAAGCGGCTCAGAATCTCGAGCGCGGTTATCTCATCTGCCACGGAGAAGTGCAAAATCGTCCGATGCAGTTTCAGGAATCCTACACCGTGATCAATCAGAAAATTACGAATTCTCAAGTGGTGAATCCGAACTCGGATCAAGCTCGTGGTCTGTTTATGACGGTGCGCGGAGAGAAAGACTATCAGTCGGTGATCAAAGGGATTGCGGGGCAATTGCATCTACCAGGTTCAGCAAAATCCGATTTCCAAAGCACTCAGAGCGGCAGTCAGATAATTTTGCCGGCTTTGCAGGAAGTTCCGACATATCCCCGGCATTTTATTTCGCCGAAGTAATACTCTCCAAAAATTTCAGCGAGCGCACTCCAAACCAGCTATAGGATTCCCCATCGACAATCGACGCCTGAAGACCCAAATCTTGAATGTCTTTTTTCCTTTTTAAAAAAGGAAAAGGCTCGCTAGAGAAAAGAAAATAAGTGGTCTTGGTGTCGAATTGCCCGATTTGAAATTCAGGATATTTTTTTTCGTCATCCACCAGATAGGTTTCGGCTCCTAATGTTTCCAAAACCGAAGCGATAAAACTTCGTTTCGAAACACGCATCCATGGATTTTTCCAGATAACGTAGACAAGTTTTTCATAACTGGGAAAATCACGCCGGATCGTTTCGATCTCGCCTGGAATCTTTTGCCAGCTCCACAGGTGTTTTTGCGCGGCAACTTTGTTCCACCGCTCGGCAAGTTTATTTAGCTCCGACTGGTGACTGGTTAAGATTTGGCTTATTTTCTGGATTTCACCTGCCACACTGCCAACAGATGTCACATGCGTCACAAGAGTGGGAATTGGTGACTGATCGCGCATCCAGGGAAGGTTCTCTTCTTGATCAAGAATCAGGATATCGGCCTCAAGTGCCTTTAATTTCTCCCAATCCAAATCTTTGGTGCCACCAATCGCAGCAATCGAGCGAACACTCGATTGGGGGTGCACACAAAAGCGTGTCCGACCCACAACATTGACGCCCGATGAGATCAGCATTTCTGTCCACGAGGGCACTAAGGAGATTACTTTCATAGCTGTTTTCCGAGTGTCGAGCTCTATTTAGTTAGACCAGGGGTGACGAGAGCCGTCAAGGGACTTGACCCTTTTCAGAGGGGCCGCCAGAATTGTCCGCCTATGAGCTCGACTTATCACGCGATTCGACAGTTGAAAAAAGATAACACATTCAAACAGGGCGATGTCCTGGTTCTTTTCGGCGAACTTTTCAGCAAAGGCTACGCCAACGGTTTGGTGGACGAAGCCGAACGCCGAGGAATGAAAATCATCCGCACCACTGTCGGCCGCCGCGATAAAGACGGAACCTTGCGCGCTTTGAACGCGGAAGAGATGGCGAATGTTCCGCAGCCCTTCATCAACGTTCCGCTGGAAGCGGGCTTTGATATGGAGCCGGACGATAATGGCGTCTCTCCTGTCGATCACTTGAAAGATGTGAAGCTGTCGGACTGGGAAAGTTTTGAAATCTCCAAAGCCAGCATCGACTCTTCCAAGAAAAAAGGTCGCGAGCGATTTCAAAAAAATTTGCGCCAGTATCTGAAAGAACTGGAAGCGCACATCCCGGCAGGAGCAAATGTTTTGTTCGCGCACCTGATGGCCGGTGGTGTTCCGCGTGCGAAGATCATCATGCCTTTGATGAACCGAACCGTGAAAGGCTCGGGCGATCGCTATATTTCCAGCGAGCATTTTGCTGAATCCAGCATGGGACAGCTGTGCTTGCAGAGCTTCTTGGAAGTCACCGCTGAGACTTTTCAGTTTCTGGTGAATGAAAGCGCTTCTTTGCGTGAGAAGCTGCAAAAATCTGGTAGCAA
>CBIHPB010000359.1:0-3955 GCA_966211485.1 uncultured Bdellovibrio sp. | reverse complement strand
TATATACCAAATACAACCATTTCATTGGGAGGTTTCACATGGCAAAGGCGGCGAAAAAAGCGGCAGCTAAACCTGCTTCCAAACCAACAGCGAAAGCAGCGGCAAAGGAAAAACCGGCGGCAAAAGCAGCTCCGAAAAGTCCAGCGGCTCCCAAGAAAGAGGTAGCTCCAAAGGCTGAAGTGAAGAAAGAAGCGAAAAAAGAGGCAAAAAAAGAAGCGCCAGCGCCTGTTGCAGAAGAAGTGGCAGCTTCTGCCCCTGCTGCTCCGGTTGAAAAGCCGAAAAAAGAGAAAAAGTCGGAGCGAGTGGCCCGTGTTGCTGCCGAAAAAATAAACGCAGAAGAGCACAAAAAATGGTCCGAATACCGAGATAAATTCGGTACGGACAAAGCTCCGGCTTACAATATGTCTCAGACCTATGAAGCGGCCTCTCCGCTGCAGCATAAGGTCTTGGGATGGGGTTATATTGTTTCTGTACAGAATGATCGTCTGGAAGTGCTGTTTGAGACGGGTTCCAAGATGCTGATTAGTAACTATAAACCGAGATAAAAGTGGACTCGGGCATAAGCCTAGCGTAAAACCAGGAGCACATGGCAAAAGATGATTTGGCACAATTAGATGGTAAGATCGTGGACGCGTTGGCTGGCGGCCTTTACAAGGTGATGCTGGACAACAACGTCGAGATTCAAGCAAAGCTCTGCGGCAAAATGCGCCGTTTCAATATTCGCGTCGTCGTGGGCGACAAAGTGACAGTTGGGGTTTCCCCCTATGATCCGACACATGGTCTGATCATGTATCGTCATAAATAATTCATTTGCTCTCATGGACCTAAAAATCCAAAATTTAGAATTCAAATTCTGCTCAAACGGGCAGTTTGGTATTTCAGTCAAACGGAGTTGATCAATGGAACAAACTCTTGTCAGTTATTTGTCGAAACACGTCTCTGGCGTTTCTCCAAAATCCGCACAAGCTGTGCTGGAATTGACGGCCGAAGGGGGCACGGTCCCTTTCATCGCTCGTTACCGTAAAGAGAAAACCGGAAATCTGGATGAAGTTCAAATTCGTGCGGTGATCGAAGCCAACGATACTTTCCAGGAAATCGTGAAACGAAAAGCTTTCTTGGTGAAAGAGATCGGCGAGCAGGGAAACCTGACCGATGAAATCAAAAAACGCATCGAGCAAAGCTGGGATCTGGGCGATCTGGAAGAGATCTACCGTCCGTTCAAAAAGAAAAAGAAAACCAAAGCTACCATCGCGCGTGAGGCGGGTCTTGAGCCTTTGTCGCAGTGGATTTGGGATATCGGACATGGTCTGGCGAAAGAAGACATGACGATGGAGATGAAGGCGAAGAACTTCTTGAATCCATCAGCGAAGATCATGACTTACGACGAAGCCTTGAAGGGCGCGCAGGACATCTTGGTCGAGAAAATCGCCAATGATCCGGATTTGCGTGCGGTTGTTCAGAAAAATTATTTCGAAAAAGGAAAAATCATTTCAAAGCGAGCGAAGGGTTTCAAGCCACACTCGAAATTTGAAATGTATTCTGAATTCGAAGAGCCTGTGAAGTCTTTGAACGATGCCAAGGCCAGCCACCGCTACATGGCGATGCGCCGGGGATGGCAGGAGGAAGAGCTGTCGATCGAAATCAAAGGCGATGACGATCAGCTACTCGCTCAGTACGAACGATTTGCGACGTCGGTTCCGGATACAAATATCGGAACATTCCTGAAGACATCGGCGAAGCTGGCGCTGTCAGTTTACGTTCTGCCGTCGATCACCAACGAAGTTCACCGTGTCTTGAAAGACAAGTCTGATGAAGATGCAATCAAGGTTTTCGCTGAAAACGTGAAGCGCGTTTTGTTGGGTTCTCCATTTGGACCGAAGGTGGTCTTGGGTGTGGATCCTGGTCTTCGCACAGGCTGTAAGATCGCTTTGGTTGATAAAGCGGGAAATTTCATTTCAAACACTGTTATGCACCTGCAAGGTGACGGGGCCGAGCAAAAAGCGAAGACCCTGTTTACGGAAGTGATGAAGCAGATCCAGATTCAAGCGATCGCGGTCGGAAACGGAACCGCGGGACGTGAAACTGAGATTTTCTTGCGCAAAATTTTGAAAGACATCGGCAAGGAAGTGCCAATTATCATGATCAGCGAATCAGGGGCGTCGGTATACTCGGCTTCTGAGGTCGCTCGTCAGGAATTCCCGGATTTGGATGTGACCGTGAAGGGCGCAATTTCGATTGCTCGCCGTTTGCAGGATCCACTGTCCGAACTTGTGAAAGTCGATCCGAAGTCCATCGGTGTGGGTCAGTACCAGCACGATGTGAATCAGTCTTCGTTGAAGAAGTCTTTGGAAGCTGTGGTTGAAAGCTGCGTGAATAACGTGGGTGTCGACTTGAACACGGCTTCGGCGGCTTTGCTGTCGTATGTTTCCGGAATTGGTCCGGCCTTGGCTCAGAATATTATCGAGTCTCGTAAGAAGGCTTTGTTCCAAGATCGCAGCGAGCTTTTGAAAGTTCCGAAGTTTTCGGCGAAAGTTTACGAGCAAAGTGCGGGCTTCTTGCGTATTCAAAGCGGCAAAGTCTTTTTGGATACGACGGGGATTCACCCCGAGCGCTACAGCGCGGTTCGCGATATGGCGTCCGAAGCTGGCGTGGCGATGACCGATCTGGTGGGCGAAGGGGCTAAGAAATTGTTAGCACTTCGAACCAAGTGGGCGGCGATTATCGGTGAGTTCACTTTTGATGACATCTTGAAGGAATTGGAAAAACCAGGCCGCGATCCACGTGATCCATTCAAAGTTTTCCAATACCGCGATGATATTTTTGAAGTGAAAGATTTGAAAGAAGGAATGATCTGTCCGGGTATTGTGACCAACGTCACCAATTTCGGTGCTTTCGTTGATATCGGTGTTCACCAAGATGGACTGGTTCATATCTCGGAACTTTCGCACAAGTTCGTGGAAGATCCGCGCAAGGTTGTGAACCCAGGTGATCAGGTGACGATCCGAGTGTTGGGCGTGGATCTGGAGAAAAATCAGATTTCACTTTCAATGAAGCTGGAAGCGGCCCCTGAACGTCAGGCGAAGATGAATGATTCTCGTGAGCGCCGTGAAGAGCGGGGTGCACGTGGTCCTGGGGGTGGTCACGGTGGTGGACGTCGAGACGATCGACGAGGTCCTCCTCCGACTGGAGGTCGGGATCGTCATTCAGGTGGTGGTGGCGGTGGACGCGATCAACGGCCAGTCAAGCCGGCCAATCCGTTCAACAATCCGTTCGCGGCTCTTGGAAATCTGAACAGCAAAAAGTAATCAATATTTTTGAAAGACTAGGACCGAGTCTGGTTGCGGAATTCGCGACCTCGGTCCATCTATTTCTGGCTTGGGCTGAATGCTAAGCTTGAAACACGATGAAGCTGTTGCTTTGGCTGTGTTGTCTTTCGTTCTTTCTGATTTCCTGTGGCGATCGTCACGCGGCCGATATTTCCGGAAACGGATTCAATCATTATCAAAAGCCTGATGGAGATGGGTCCTGGAGTACGGTGACGGATGCGACCGTGATTGACGACCATCAGGTGTATTTCATGGTCGAGCGCAGTGTGCCGGAAGGCTTTTCGACCAGCTTTCAGGTTTTCGCTGATGATAAAGATCTCAGTTTAAAAGCCTTCGTCGGTGATATGCCGGTGATGTTTGGCTCGATCAAATGTTTGCAGATGGGCGCCGTTCAGTGCGTGTCTTACGAAGTCGAGTCGTACTTTGGTTCCAAATTTCGCGTCACTCGACGGGCCGATATGCAGGTGAAAGTCATCACGGCCAACAGTGAAAGACAGCTGACCTATGCGACGGCGATCTTGCAACAACAAGAGCGTGGGCACACTTGGGAATATTTAGTCGCACAAAAACCAAATGAGATGATTATTCACTGGGTGGCGGGATCGATTTGGCTGCCGGATTTTACAAGC
>CBIHPB010000358.1:0-3981 GCA_966211485.1 uncultured Bdellovibrio sp. | reverse complement strand
GAAGCCTGGACGGTCACCTCGGGCCTTCCGGAGGTCTCCAGACTGGGAAGCGGGGGTGCCGCCAGCATATCCTGAGTCGACGCCAAAGAAACACGCGTGGCAGTGCCCGGATCCCAGCTTTGCGCCAGGGCCCAGCTTTGAACGAAAATCGAAACCACGAGAAATAATAAATTCCCGATCACGCCAGAGCCGTCATCAGCTTTTGGTAGATTCCATCAAATCCACCATTGCTCATGATCAGAATCAAATCACCTTTGCGTGCTTTGGATTTTAAGGAAGCCACGATCTGATCGGCATTGTCATAAGCTTCCGCCGACTTGCCGCTTTTTTGCAGATCCGCCACCAACTCTTCGCTGGAGAACCTGTTTTCAGCATCGATCTTGGACTGATCAAAGGCTTTGGCTAAAAGTGTTTCGTCGCACTCTTTGAAGGCTTCCACATAGTCTTTTTGGAAAACTTTGCGACGAGAGGTCGCTGACCTTGGCTCGAACACTCCAAAAACCTTGCGCCCTTTGTACTTGGACTTAATTCCCTTCACCGTCTCACGCACGGCTGTCGGATGATGGGCGAAATCTTCGATAACCAAAATACCTTTCGGCTCGCCCAAGACTTCTTGGCGGCGCTTAACACCTTCAAATGTTTTCAAAGCGGCAGCGACTTTGGCGAGATCCCAGCCCAGTTGATGCGAAAGTCCAACCACAGACAAGGTGTTTAGGACATTGTAATCCCCCGTCAAAGTGACATGGAATGATCCAAGATTTTTGCCTTGAAAGCTCACGGTGAAATTGGTTCCTGTTTCAGTAACCGCCTGAACCTGAGCTTGGTAGTCGCCTTTTTTCAGACCATAAGTGAAATTATTTTTGGCTTTGCTGAGCAAACGAAGCTCCATGACGTTGGCTTCTTCTGCACATGCCATCACCGTTCCATCAGCCGGCACCAGCTGCATCAGCTTGGCGAAAGCACTTTTCACTGCATCGAGATCTTTGTAGATATCGGCATGATCAAATTCACAGCTGGTGAAAATCACGTGCTTTGGGCGGTAGTGGATAAACTTTGGAACTTTATCGAAATAGGCTGTGTCGTACTCGTCTCCTTCAATGACAAAGAAATTTCCCTTTGGATTTTGAAAGGACTTCGAAAAATTTTTGGCAATTCCACCAATTAAAAATCCAGGCTCAACACCCAGCGACTGTGCCACCCAGGCCATCATCGACGTGGTCGTGGTTTTCCCATGTGTGCCGCTGACACAGATGCATTGACGATTTTCGATAATCAGCTCGCCCATGGCTTTCGCCAATGATGTATAGGGAACTTCAAGCTTAATCAGCTCTTGCGCTTCTTCGTTGTTGGCCGAGATGACGTTGCCGACGATGACAAAGTCAGGCTTGGGATTGAGGTTTTCTTTTTTGTATCCTTTTTGGATCGTGATCCCCAAGCTTTCTAGCTGTGTTGACATCGGCGGATAGGGATTGGAGTCACTGCCGGTGATTTTATATCCGCGGTCTTTTAAAAGGCCCGCAAGGCTTGCCATGGCAGTTCCGCAAATTCCCATCAGATGAATATGGCTTCCAGGTCGTAGATTCATACGCGCTTTAATCCTTCAATAATCCAGTTGTGAATCTGCGGCCGCAGGGCCGCGAAATCTTTATTTTCTCGTCCGTAAAAAACTCGATTGCTTAACAAAGAAATACTGAGATCTTGAACCGGATCATACCAAACCGAAGTTCCGGTCAATCCCGTGTGCCCAATCGAGGCCTCAGAAAAATACTGCCCGCTGCTGGAAGATCCAGGCGATGGCAGCATATACCCCAGCGCCCAATCCCCTTTTCCGTGCGGCCGCGCGCGAGTCGCAAATAACTGCGCGGTTTTTGGTTTCACCATGGTCTTGGCATATCCCTTCAGCGTCGAGCGCAAGAACAGCGCAAACCAACCCAAGTCGTCAATGCTGCCAAACAATCCGGCGTGAGCGGAAACCCCACCTAGAGCCCACGTGTTGTCGTCGTGAACTTCACCCTGAATCGTTTTTTGTCGCCACTGACAGCGCTCGGTCGGAGCATACAATTTCAAAGCGTTGGGAGCTTTGTTTTCGACGTGAAAATCCAAGGTCGTGCGCGGATAGATACCCTCTTTCAGGCGATTCCAGATTTCCACCAGCGGAAGTGAATACATATTCTCAAGCACGTGCCCCAGAACGATAAAGCCGACATCGGAATAAACACTGACATCACTTTTCTCAAGCCCTAGGGCGCGGACGATTCGAGCAGCCTCAGTCCAACGATTGATACGCGAAGTTCCCAGATCCAGCTGCTGATACAAAGGCATCCACCAAATCAGACCCGAAGAATGATTCAGGCATTCGGTAATCAAAACATCTTCATGCGCAAACCACGGACAGAATTCTTTCACTTTGGATTTCAGGTTCCAGCGGCCTTCTTCATAGGCCTTCATCATTGCCTGAACCGTGAAAATGATTTTTGTGAGACTTGCCAGATCATAGTAGGCATAGGTTTCACCGACCGAGAAATCGCAAACTTTCTTTCCCGCCTGATGAACTTGGATCTGCACACCTGGGGCCTTTCCAGGCAACACCACTTCGATTTGCTTTTTTAATTTCAATTCAAGAGATGACAGACTCATTTTCCTGCCTTTCTCATCGCACCGATTCCGCTTGGAATGGTCAGAACACCTTTTTCCAGACGCGCCTTTGGACCCATGGCGATCATGCGGTTGTTAGCCCCGTGCCCGGATTCGAATCCCGAAAAACATGCAATCGTGTTTTCCTTCGCAAAACGCTCCAACGCGTATTGCACATAATTCTCTCCATCACGTTCGTCACCAAACAAGAAGTCTCCAAACATGATTCCAAGGCAGCCTTTCAGCTTCCCGCTTTGTTTCAAGTGCTCGAGCATACGATCAATTCGGTAGCCGCGCTCGCCGACTTCTTCCAACACCAGAAATTTTCCACTGAACTGACCTGCAAAAGGAGTTCCGATTCCACTTTCCAGAACGACCAGATTTCCTGCAATCACCGGCGCCAGGGTCTTTTTCATTTTTTCCGCTTTGGCATTCATCGCGGTTAAATTGAAAACAGATTCATTTTTCTCGCCAAAAATAATTTGCCGGCACTCTTCGATCTGCCCCGCCTTCAGTCGTCCTCCGACCAAAGTTTCCAGTAGCGGACCATGGTACGACGTCCATTTCCATTTTTGCAAAAGCACGTGCAATGACGTGATGTCACTGTAACCGATCAGCATCTTCGGGGTTGCCGGAGCTTTCATTTTCCACAGTGCTGGCATCAATCGATTGGCACCGTATCCGCCACGCAAGCACCAAACCGCTTTGGAATCTTTAGCTTGAATGGCTTTTTGAAAAAGTTTGGTGCGAACCGCATCTTCGTTCGAATGGAATGGATGCGTCTTGAAAGTTTCTTGCGGTAGTCGGGTTTTCAACCCCCAGCCATGCAAGAGATCCAAGCACAGCTCGACATCTTCTTTTCGGGAACTTGAACCCGGCGAAACGATATCGACCAGGTCACCTGTTTTGAGAGGCAGAATTGCTTTGGAGGTCATCAAATAAGGGTGTCGGATAATTGCTGTCGAAGCAAGCCGCACAGAAAGATTTTTTCTGCACAGATGGCGTCTCGCCCAAAGCCCCGAACAAGCCTTCCAACGACAGATACGCTAGCGAATCCGCCCCGACAAATCGACAGATCTCTTCAAGACTTTGTTCAGCCGCAATCAGCTGCTTTTTTTGTGGAGTGTCAACGCCATAGTAGCAAGGTCCGATGGTCGGAGGACTGGCAATTCGAAGGTGCACTTCTTTGGCACCCGCCTGACGAACCAGGGAGATGATCTTTTGGCTGGTCGTGCCTCGCACCAAGGAATCATCCACCACCACGACCCGCTTGCCAGCCAAGACCGCTGCCTGCGGATTGAGCTTAATTTTCACGCCAAAGCTTCGAATACTTTGCTGGGGCTGAAT
>CBIHPB010000357.1:0-3991 GCA_966211485.1 uncultured Bdellovibrio sp. | reverse complement strand
GAGCCCGCGTTCGGGCATGCGCTGCTCAACGCAATCGCGGTCCTGATCATCGCCTGTCCCTGCGCGCTCGGCCTCGCGACGCCGATGTCGGTGATGGTCGGCACCGGGCGCGGCGCCCATGCCGGAGTGCTGATCAAGAATGCTTCAGGCCAGTTGCATTTTTCTGGCGAGAGCATGTTTCATTTAAGAACGAACGCTTCAAAAATCGCCTTCATCGAAATGGTCGAGCACCTCAAGGGTTTGGGTTTACAGTGGATGGACATCCAGATGTTGACGGATGTCACCCAAGCGCTGGGCGGGAAGTACATTCCGCGCGAAGAGTTTCTTGGCCGCATCGGAGCCTAGGTCCAGCTTCGTATTAAGTTTGCCTTTAAGCCTGTGACTTTGTTTCAGACCGAAACACAGTGTCCTACACACCCGAGGCGTCTTTTCCGATAGGAAGTCCTGAATCGGGAAAGGACCGCCGACTATGAATTTCAATGCCAAATCTCTGCGCTTTCGCATTCTTCTGACTGCCATCACGGGGACATTCGTTCTGTTTGCGTTGCTGATGGGAATGTCGGTTCTGTCTTCTTTCCGGGCGCAAAGCGATCTGGCTCAAAGCGAACTGTCGGCAGTCGGAGCTGAAACGGCGGGGCAGGTTGAAGCGCAGTTGAATGATAGTTTCCAGTCTTCAAAGGATTTGGCGACCTGGATCGTGAATGCGACCAAGCCGGATTCAAAAATCGATATTACCGAGCAAAGCCTGGCCACCATTTTTTATGATGTGCTGAAATCCCGTCCCGCTATTTTTGGAATTTGGCTTGAGCTTTTGAAAAGCAAAATGGATGCGCACTCGAAGCTGAAACTGACCCGGCAAAAGGCTTCGAAGGAATATCCACGCTACATTTTCTATTGGACGAAAAATCTCAAAGGCGAAATTTCTGACAACGCCTCCAGTGATGGGGATATCAATGCGGACGAAGGCTATTTTCTGGCGCCAATGAAAGCCGGTCATGATGTTTCCACCGATACCTATGTGTATCCTGTGGATTGTCAAAACGTGTTAATGACGTCACTGACAAAGCCCGTCTTTTTGAATGGTGAATTTTTAGGCGTCGGTGGTGTGGATGTGGATTTGAATTCGCTGCAAAAACTGGCCGATTCCAAGTCGATCTTTGATGGTGCGGGACAAATCGCGATCCTCAGTCAGACGGGATTGATCGCGGCCTACACGGGAAAGCCCGAGCAGATCAATAAGACGATCTGGAAATCAGAGGAGCTCGAGAAATGGTCGAAGGAAAAATGGGTGGAAGCTGGCGACAGTTTTCACGTCGTGAAAAAGATCAAAATTGGCGAATCCGATGCCTGGTATGTATTGACCACGGTCCCGCGCCAAGTGGTGTACGCGCCGATCTATAAAAAGTCTTTGGAGATGGTGGGCTTTTCGATGCTGACCTTGCTCTTGTTTATCGGAATCTTGGCGTGGATGATCTCAGGCATGAGCTCGCAGTTGACGAAGGTGACGGAAAGCCTGGGAGAATCCGGTGTTGAAGTCAGTCGCATCAGCTCGAGCATGTCAGATTCAGCATCAGCTTTGAGCTCGGCCTCCAGTGAGGCTGCGGCTTCGCTGGAAGAAACATCGGCGGCAGTGGAAGAGCTGTCTAGCACTTTGCAAGTGAGCTCGGAAAATGCCAACAAGGCCAAGGATCTCTCCAGTGAATGTGTACAAAGCGCGCAGCTGGGGCAGAAGCAGGTGGAGAATCTGTCGAAGAATATCGGCAATATTGAAACCAGCTCGAAAAAAATGGAAGAGATCACTGGCGTGATCGATGATATCGCTTTCCAAACCAATCTTTTGGCTTTGAATGCCGCGGTCGAGGCTGCGCGTGCGGGAGAGCACGGAAAAGGGTTCTCGGTTGTGGCCGAAGCGGTTCGAACTTTGGCGCAAAAGTGTGCGGTGTCGGCGAAAGAGATTTCGGATTTGATTCGCGCCAATGTAGATCAGATTCAAGAAGGTTCAAAGCAGATGCAGGCCAGTGGTGAATCACTGAAGAATATCGTTTCCGTGGTCGAAAAGGTGAATGCCTTGAACTCGGAAATCGCATCCATGGCCAAAGAGCAGGCTTTGGGAATTTCGGATATCAACAAAGCCATCCAGCAGTTGGATACCGTCACCCAGCGAAATGCACAGGCCTCGGAAGAGTCCGAGCGTGCGGCCCAGGCACTGACTGAGCAGTCTCAGAACCTCTACAATTACGTGCAGGGGATTTCGTCTGTTGTTCTTGGTGGTACTGGAAGCGATCAGGCTTCAAACGGCCGCAAAGCCGCCTAAGGCGCGTCGCCCCAGACTTGCAAATCCCGCTGAATTATCCTAGATCCCTTCTCTGATTTCTCAGAGGGGGATTCCATGAAAAAAGTGATGTTGGCGCTGACTGTTTGCTTGAGTTTGAACGCCCAGGCGGGGCTTGGCGATTGGTTTGATCTGGAGAAAATGTTCAACGGATGGATGCTGATCACTCAAAGCATTAACGGCGGTATTGAGAAGTTGCGCGTCCTGAAGCATGAGAAAATGGACATTGGCCAAGAGTGGGCCATCATGTGCCGCGCGAACTATGGCTTGAAAGCCCAGCTGGATGCGGCTGAAAATATTCTGACTGTTCTTAACTGGGGAACTCCGGCTTGTTTGCCGCTGACGAATTCCATGCGTTTGCAATCGAGTGTGATGGCTCGTTGTGATGATTATTACAACAAACCTGTGCAGCAGAATTTCGACGAAGTGTTCAGTGATTCGCTGATGGCTTTTGTTGAGGCGCAGGAAGTGATGGTTCGCTGTTATCCGTTTTTGGGTGAAATCGGATTTTAATTTCGTTGTCCAATCTGGGCCGATCTTTCAATCAATTTGGCTTTGATCTTTTCCAGACACTTCAACTGGCGTCTGGAAACCTTTTTTTCTCTCCAGCCAGTGTGGCGCTGGCCTTGGCCATGGCTTGGACTGGGGCTGAAGGCGAAACGCGCCGGCAGATAGCCCGGGTGCTTTGCTTGCCACCGGATTTTTCCTCTCAGGAATTTCGTGATTTGCTTTTGTCTTTGCAGGTCGCCCCAGATGTCGAGCTCAGCGTCGCTCAGCGGCTTTGGGGTTCAGAAGGCTTGGCCTATCGGGCCGATTTTTTAACTCGGCTAAAAGAAAATTTTCTAGCCGAGCTAGGGAAATCGAATTTTGCCAAAGCTTCGGAAGAAGCTCGGGCGCAGATCAACCTTTGGATTTCCGGGCAGACCGATGGAAAAATTCGGGAACTGCTTAAGCCCGGAACGGTGGATTCAAAAACTGAAATGATTCTGGTCAATGCCATTTACTTTAAAGGGGAATGGAAAGAGAAATTTGAGTCCTCTCGTACGATAGTGGATGATTTTTATCTGACTGGTGCCGGCAAGCTTTCAACGTCATTTATGAATAAGACGGAGACTTTCGGCTACTCGGAAGGCGAAGGGTTTCAGTTTGTGCAAATTCCCTATCGGGGCGGGGAGCTGGCGTTCTTTGCTGCGATTCCAGTGGGCGAGCAAAGGCTGGAGAAATTCAATTTCGCAATTTTTGAATCGCTGAGTGGTGGATTGGCTCGGGTGCCGGTGCAGCTGCAGTTGCCGAAATTCAAATCCAGCAAAAGTCTCGAGCTTCGCGAGGTTTTAGGAAGCTTAGGCATGGGCATCGCCTTTGATCGCGGGAAAGCGGACTTCCAAGGTATGCTCGAGACATCTGCCAGGGAAAAGTTTCATCTTTCTAATGTCATTCACGAAGCGGTGATCGAGGTCAATGAAGAGGGAACTGAGGCCGCGGCGGCAACGGCTGTTGCAGTTGTGCGGGTTCTTTCGATGCGACCCAGGAAAGTTTTTGAGATGAAATTAAATCGCCCCTTTGTCTATGGCGTCCGGCATTTGCGGACCGGCGCCATTCTTGTCTTGGGGCGATTTTCAAAACCGAGCTAGCTTACGGAAGCTTACGGACATTTGTAGC
>CBIHPB010000356.1:0-4003 GCA_966211485.1 uncultured Bdellovibrio sp. | reverse complement strand
GATTTGGTGAGCTCATAAACTTGGTAGGGAATTGCCACATAACTGACCATCGTTCCCAGAAAGGAAATCAGTTGTCCGATAAACAAATTGCGATAATCGGGATATTTCTTGAGAGGCGACAGATTGATAAGCATAGTTAAACCTAGCAGAAGATGGAATTTTTAGCCCTCTCAATCATTTTTTTGATATCCGCTGTCATCATCGTGCCGATTTCCCATCGCATGAGCCTGGGTGCCGTGCTGGGATACTTGGTTGCCGGCATGATCATCGGTCCTTCGGGGCTTAGTCTTGTCTATGATACCGAAAGTATTTTTGAATTTTCTGAATTCGGTGTGATCTTTCTGATGTTCATTATCGGTCTCGAGCTGCAGCCGTCGCGATTGTGGGTTTTACGCCGCTCGGTTTTCGGGCTCGGGGCAGCACAGGTCGTGGCGACAACTGCACTGGTGTTCGCGGTTACTCAGTGTTTCATGAATATGAGCTGGCAGTGTTCGATCGTTATCGGCTTCGGCCTGGCGATGTCGTCGACAGCTTTGGTTTTGCAAAGTCTCGCCGAGCGACATCAGCTCTCGGCTAGCCACGGACGAGATTCATTTTCTATTTTGCTGTTTCAAGACTTGGCCTTCATCCCCATGCTGGCTTTGCTGCCGGTGTTGTCACAGCAAAATGATGGCAACAATTTTCAGTGGATTCAGATTGCGAAACCAATCGGCGTGATCGTCGCCTTTATCGTTGTCGGCCGAATGATTTTGCGGCCGGCGTTTAAATGGATTGCCCGGACTGAAAATCGCGAGCTTTTCACCGCGGCCACATTATTGATTGTGATGGGCACCGCTTGGCTGATGCACAATGTGGGCTTGTCGATGGGCCTGGGTGCTTTTCTGGCCGGAGTGCTGTTGGCGGATTCGGAATATCGCCACGAACTGGAAGCCGATATCGAGCCTTTCAAAGGTCTGTTGCTGGGACTGTTTTTTATTTCCATCGGCATGTCGGCCAAGATTGGCCTGATCTGGGAAAATCCCGTGCAGGTTTTCAGCCTGGTACTGGGTCTTTATCTGCTGAAAGGACTTGCTGTCTTTATTATCAAAGCGGTTCGGCGGGCCCCTTTCAGCTCGACTCGAAAGCTGGCGATCTATCTCAGTCAGGGTGGCGAGTTCGCCTTCGTCTTGTTCTCGGCCGCAGTCACGGCTGAAATTTTGGATAAGCCTGTCGCCAATCTGTTGGTGATTGTGGTGACAGTTTCCATGTTGCTGGCGCCACTGTTGTTTGTCTTGGAAGACAAGCTGTTTGCCAAAAAACTCGATCATAAGGAAGAGCCTCAGTACGACACCAAGTTTGAAGAGACCACAGTGGTTATCGCCGGGTTCGGGCGTTTCGGACAAATCATCGGCCGTTTGCTGGCCATCAAAAAAATCCCCTTCACAGCTTTGGACAAAAGCTCACAACATGTGGACTTCGTACGGCGCTTTGGTAACAAAATCTTCTACGGAGATGCGACCCGGTTGGACCTGCTTCATGCCGCTAAGGTCGAATCAGCGAAACTTTTCGTATTAGCAATCGACGATGTCGAGGATTCCTTGAAAACGGCCGAGCTGATGCGCCGCCATTTTCCGAACGTGCAAGTTTATGCACGCGCTCGCAATCGCTTTCACTCTTATAAATTGATGGATCTGGGGATTACGGTTTTGTACCGCGATACCTTGTTTTCCAGCATGAAGATGGGTCAGCAGGTTTTAGAGTTTATGGGGATGCCGAAAGAGGCAGCCAAGGTCATGATCGCCAAATTCGAAAAATACGACGAAGAGCTTCTGCATAGACAGCACGCTGTGTATCAAAACGAAGCCGAGCTGCTGCAAACCAGTAAGCAAGCCATTGCCGACCTCGAAAGTCTTTTCGAGTCTGACCTTAAACAAGCGGCTGAAACCGACAACCAAGCTCCTTCAGAAGCCACCACCTAAACGATCTGTCTTAAAACAAGCCACAGTCGCGAAAAACCAGACCTTTCTGTCTCAAAACGGGTCGCCTGACAGTAAATCAAGACGATTTATCGCGATATCTTCACACCTTCTTCAAAGCCCTGCGAAAGTTTTCGACGACGATATGTTTGAAGATCACGATGTTTGTGAATATCGGAACAGCAAGCGGGCAAACATCAGATGGTCGAGGGGAAGGTAAAGCCTATGTTAGGGAGTACTTTTAAACTTGCACAAGGAGCTGAAAGAATGGAAATGTGGAATCAAGGGGAGCAAAAAACAGGTGTTCAAACTATGATGCCGAAGCTGTTGGTTGTTGAGGATTCACAAGAATTCCAGGTCATGATTAAGAGCGCATTGGGTCGAGGTTTGCATCTTGAAGTGTGCGGATCCATTGGCGAAGCCCGTCAAAAGGTCCAGACAAATCAGTTTGATCTTATCTTACTCGATGTCAGTTTGCCAGACGGCAGTGGTTTCGAGTTCTGCTCGGAACTTCAGAATCACGAGAAAACTCACAAAACTCCGGTTATTTTCTTGAGCGGCCGCAACGCCGTCACGGACAAGGTTTTGGGTCTGACTTTGGGTGCTGATGACTATGTCACCAAGCCATTTGATCCAACCGAGCTGAAGGCCCGGGTTGAAAACAAACTGCGCAAACAACAGGTCCAAATTAAGGACGACACTTTGCTTGAACGCGGCCCACTTCGTATGAATCTGCCAAACTACACGGCAACCATGACGATCGATGGAAAAGAGACCAAGCTGGATCTGACTCCGATCGAATACAAAATCTTGTACCGATTGGCGAAGAACCCAGGTCATATCCTGACTCGTCAGCAGTTGATCGATAATGTTTGGGGAGTCGGCGCCTACATCGAAGATCGCTCAGTCGATAAGCACATCTCTTCACTGCGCAAAAAATTGGGTGATTTTTCCAGTCACATCCGAACCGTATCCGGCCTTGGATATCAGTTCGTCACCGATCCTCGGTAGTTAATTAAGTCCTTCGAATTCCAGTGGTCGGCTATTGAAGCTCGATCGTTCCTAGTGAACCGTACCACTGTGTTGGAGGATCGTATTGATCTGAATCGTACGATCCTGATTGCTGATCACATTATCCTGAATTTCGCTCAAAACCTTGACCAGCTTATCTTTGGCGATGCGAATGGCATCGTAGATATTTTCGGCCAATCCCTCTTCTTCGATTTTGGCGCCTTCTTCAGTCAGAGAGATCGAAATGCGATACATCTTTTTCAGTTCGACGCGGTCGTAATCGCTTCCTTCCGCCTCAAGTTGAGAAATCAACTTCAACGGATCCTTGGCGATCACGGCAACGACTGTCTCTGGAGTAGTGTACGGTTCAAACTCCATGATGGTTTGATAAATGTAAGACTTTACGTCCGGGCTCACATGACTGAGATCGAAATTGCTCTTAAAAGGGGTCTCCATACTGCCTCCTTTTCCGCTCTGGGTGTTGTTTCCAAAGCTTTAGAATTACTTCTATTTTAACATGGGTACGGGCTAAATTCAGGTCAAGTTGGGTCTAGTATTTCATCTCGCATTTTGTCGAGTTCGTGTGTCATTGTGAGACACTTTGCATTTGAGACATTTCTTTGCCATAAAAATTCATTATGTCTGAGATCAAACTCGAACCATCATGGAAAAAACGTCTCGAAGACGAGTTTCACAAACCCTACATGACGCAACTAAAATCTTTTTTGGTTGAAGAGAAAAAACGGGGCAAAAAAGTCTATCCTCCCGGCCCAAAAATTTTCGCGGCATTTGATGAAACTCCTTTCGACAAAGTGAAAGTCGTGATTTTGGGGCAAGATCCCTATCACGGACCTGAACAAGCTCATGGTCTTTCATTTTCCGTGCCTCCGGCCGTGCGCTTTCCACCATCGTTGCAAAACATCTTCAAAGAGCTTCATAGCGATATCGGAGCTGAGATTCCAAAAATGGGGACGCTCACCAAGTGGGCACACGAAGGCGTGCTCTTGCTCAACAGTGTTTTGACAGTTGTAGAGGGG
>CBIHPB010000355.1:0-4009 GCA_966211485.1 uncultured Bdellovibrio sp. | reverse complement strand
CGCCAGGGCCGATGATGCCGCCGCCGCCAGCCGAGTCACGGTGCTCGACCTGACCCGAATAGACGATGGTGACTGTTTCAAAACCACGATGAGGATGCTCGCCCACACCGCGCCCAACAGCTGGTGAGAACTCGACAGGTCCCGCGTAATCCATCAAAAGAAAAGGCGAAAATTCCTGGGGTTGGTCGTTGTATGTGAACATCGACCGGACGGGAAAACCGTCACCAACCCAATGAGGAGTCTCACTGCGCTGAGAGAAGATAAGTTTTTTCATGAAGTCCTCCTAATGAAGACCATCCTACCCTATTTTCGGCCGTTGATTAGATAGGAAAATCAGGAAGGATTGTTCTATAGGTGGGACAGTCTCTGTTCGAGCTCGGAACTAGGCAGAGGCAAGAGCTGAAGCAAAGCCTCATATGGATCCCCTTCTAGGCCCAGCGCTCGAGCAAAGGCCGGCTCGGTTTTCAGTTTCAGGCCCTGTCGGCGAAGAGTGTTCACTTCGAACTTGAGTTTTTCACCACCATATTTCAAAAGCCGTTCTTCAATCAGAAAGTGCCGATAACCGTTTTGTCGCACGCTGCTGGTCGCCTGCGCAAACAGTTCAAACGGCACATTTTGAAACTGGAATTCAGCAATGACTGTTGGCTGACCAGCGACTTCTGTTTGGCGGCATTTGTATCCCGTAAAATGACCGAAATTCTTCTGAAGCACTGCGGGTAAAGACTTCAGATCGCTGCTGGAAAATAAAATATCCAAATCTGAATTTTCGACATTCAGATCCAGCGGAAAAGTTCCGGCAACCAAAGGCTCAAAGGGCTTCAAAATCTCTAAAACCCGCGACTGTTGCAAGGCCTGAAAAACTTGGGTTTTGCTTTCCAAATGAATCACTGATTGCAAGGACAAGTGGTGAAACTTGATCGCGCAGCCTTCGAGTTTGATTTCCAATTCTTGGTTGAAAGACTTGGCAAGCCCGCCTTCATCAAACTGGCAGTCACTGAGCGCTTCCTTGATCTCGGAAAAAGGCTGATCGCAGACGACTTCGATATGTTCGAAGCCTTCGATCGTCGTTTTCCCTTTTTTTGGAGCAGGAAGCTCGACCAGATCGATTCTTCGACCTTGGAAAATGATCGGGTTTTGCAGGCGGAAAGTCGAGATCATCCGCCCGTTCACTTCGCTTTCGATTAACAGATGCCCAAAGTTTGAAAATTCAGATTTCAATTTTTTGTAACTGTCATCGGTTTGGGCCCGATAGCAGATATGATCAATATCCCAGTGATCCCAAATTGAGATTTTCTTCTCGGCCAGCTGCCGGAAAAGACCTTCAAGAAAGACATTTGCAAGATCGTGAAAGGACATGAAGCTAACATAGCTTAACATCCTGAATCGTCAACCGAATCTCAATCTGAACCAAATTACAGCCGGCACCTGAAAAAACCGAAAAGATAGATATGAACTGGATCAGCCAACTGTTACTTCTGATTGCCGGATTGAGCCTGCTTGGCGGGTGTGTGCGAAAGACGCCGGACGAGACAACTCGTCTAACCTTCACTTTGCCTGCCCATTCTTTCGAAGCCAAAGCTGGTGTGGTTCAGCAAACAATCTCGGCATCGGGCTGGAATGACAGCGCAAATCCAGAAACACTTTCGCAAGTGAATTGCTATGCCGTTTTGGTTGGATGGCCAAAATCTGGGAGTGAAACTACGAATGATCCGGAAATATTCGACGGGCAATGTACATCCGTTGCCGGCGCCACGATGAACGTGATGATGGCCAAGGGCTTCATTAGCGGCACCGCAGGCCAAGAGACGACAGTCAGCCTGGATGTTCCATCGGGAACCGATCGCAGATTTGTGATCCTGGGTCTCAATGCCGATTCAGGAGCCTGCGTATCTGGAATGAAAACCATCAATCGCTGGGCCTTCTCGACTCCCCACATTTTGGCAGACGAGACGGTCAAAAATTTGATTGGCGGAGAATCATCGACTTTGAATTTGACGACGAAACTAAATACCACTTCGGACTATCAAATCAAATCTTGCACCGGTCTGCTGGAATCAAGCGGAACGACGACTACCACGACCACCACCACAACTTCTTCAACTTCGACACCAACGACCAGTACTTCAACCACCACCACAACAACATCAACGACAACTACGACCACCACAACGTTGCCTGGTAACAACGATCCCGTGACAACGAACGATGCGCTGATGATTCCGGTCAACTCTTCACCGTTTACATTTGATGCCTTGGCAAACGATACTGATCCAGACCTCGATACATTGACTGTTTTCTCGGTCGACGTTCCATCTCATGGAACCGCTTTGACGGATGGAGCCTTGATCACGTACACTCCAAACGCCGGATTTGTTGGTTATGACATGTTCAACTACACCATCGATGACGGTCACGGAAATCAGGCGACCGGCATGATTGGTGTGACGGTGAATTCTCCCTATACTTGGACCGGAGCTATCGACGGCAACTGGACAACCACTGGTAACTGGTGCGGACCTGTGACGAATCCGGGATTTACCGGAGTTTGTGCTGGTGGCCCTGCGCCTTCGACTTCGGACACGGCATTTTTTAATGCCGAATGTGTCACTTGCAGTGTCGTCGTGAATGCCAATGTCACTATTGGCGGATTGATTTTGGACTATAGCTTCTCTGGCAGCGTGACTCAGCTTGGTTCTTACACAATTCAAACGACTTCGGGGCCGCTGAAAGTTTATTCCGGCGATTTCACCGGTGGAACGGGAAATATCATAATTGGCGGCGATCTGGATGTTGCAACCACGGGAACATTTACATCAACCAGCGGTTTTTTGATGGTTCAAGGCGCGAATTTCTCAATGGCGCCAGCGTTGTTCAATCACAACAATGGAACCGTCAAACTGTATAAAAACGGAAGCTTGATGCAGGTGATGCCTGGCGTATTTCCTTTCTACAATATGTATATCGGAGGCTCCAACAGCAGCTATGACTTCACAGGTATGACGGCGTTGGTACAAGGTAACTTAACTTTGGATAGCACAACAACCCGTTCGTTTTTTGATAACGGCGATATTGATGTCTACGGAAATTTGAACGTCACCAGTTTTGGCCTGCAGGGCGATGGTTACATCAACATGGTCAGCACGACCAGCCAGACTATAACGGGCAATAGCCAAACTTCTTGGATTCCGAATTTGGAAATCAATAAGACGGCCGGCATCTTGTACATGATGAACATCGTTGCCATCGCAGGTAACTATCGGTGGGTCAGCGGTCCAAGCATCAACACGGCAAGCCTCAGCGAGCTCTACATCACGTCTTTGAATCCGAACAATTATGATTTCTGGCCCGGTAGCCTGAACAATTACAGTTCGGTCACATTCAACAGTCCGGGCTCGACGCATGATATGGGTGGCGATACTTTGATGGTCACCAACAATCTGACTTTGAATGATTACGCCAGCCAAGGTCTTTTGAACAACGGCGATGTCCGAGTCAAAGGCAACATCATTGCCAACGCTCTTGGAAAAATGGGTAATTCAATTATCAGAATCGATGGAACTGTCAGCCAGACGATTTCAGGCGTTCCTGGTGCCTTTATACCGGCTCTTGAAATCAATTCGTCTGGAGGAACTGTCGGCTTTAACGGACATGTCGTTGTCAGTGGAGATTATATTTATACGGCAGGGTCTATTAGCTATGGCTCATCCATCATGGAATTTAGCCATTCAAATACAATTGCGAATATCATCCCAGGATCGACTGCATTTAACAATGTGGTTTTCTCGGGCGTGAATCACTCGATTGATTTAAATGGTTCGACGATGACGATTTTAGGTGACGTGACTTTCTCTGACTCAGCTGGCGGCCACATCGATAACGGAATTATTTCTGCTCGCGGAGGCGTCTACGCAATTGCGGCAGGAACCATCGGAAATGCGCATTTGAAAATTGAATATGGCAATCCAGGCACGACACTTTATCAATCTGGTGCCGGCGCTGACTTCCTGAA
>CBIHPB010000354.1:0-4020 GCA_966211485.1 uncultured Bdellovibrio sp. | reverse complement strand
TGGATTTCCAAGAGCCGTTCTTCATCTGGCGATCAATAAAGTAGTCGATGGATTTTTTCAGTTCTTCCAGACGATTTTGTTTCAGATACAAAAAGATATGCGCAGGTCGTAGTAAATTCGGAGCAGCCCGAACGCCAATTCCGTAACCACGTCCCAAATCCACGATGCACAAAACACGTTCGGTGTTGATGCCTTGCAAATGCATGGTCTCGGCCAAAATCGCAGCACCGTAAAGTTCATCGATCTCGGCTTGGCCGCAGCCATAACCGAAAGTTCCAGCACCTGTCTTCAGTGGACGATTCGCTTCCACCGCACCTGGGGCCAAGCAAGTCACGCCAGTTCCACGCGAGCTCACATCCCAAACACGTCCGCGATGCTCGACAGTGCCGTTCCAGATGCCGCGGCCGTCACCCGAAGTTTTTCCCTGTTTGTTTGAATGCTGAAGTTGCAGATAGCGAGAGGCCATGTACTTTTTCGGCTTGATGGTGGCGGGATTGATTCGGCGCTTTGTGAGCTCGTCGTATTCGTTGATGATTTGGATCGAGAAAGTTTCCAGTAATTTTGCGTGCAGGCCTTCGGTCATCGTGTGCGGGTGATCCGGTTCGATCAATCCCATTTCCTTCGCCAGTGCAAAGTTGAAATAAGCGACCTCTCCGGTGCGCAGCTCGCGAACGCGGTAAGGCACGTGACCATCGGGGATCACATCCATCCACGGATGACTGCCATCCAGTTGCTCGAACGCAACATAAAATTCGCTGGCAGTTTTTTGAGCCTGTGCTCGTTTCAATGACACGCTTGTCGCCTCACATTGATGATAAAGCAGGTTGCACGCTATCTATCGGATTTTTTTTGAAGTCCTTGAATGAGACGTTAATTTTTTCGACAAAAGTCGTAGACATATCTCAAAAATATCGACAGCCTTAGGTCTCATTTTCTGGACCAAATGCCGATAGGAAGCCATAGAAGGGGCATCAGACTTGCTTCTTAGATTTGCTAACTAGAGAGGTCACACCTTGATGTTAAAACCACTCACGAAGCCACTGCTTTCTTTTATTGCCATTTTCGCGGTCTCATTTTCGATCCATGCCCAGGCTCATCAGGCAGTCCCTGAATGTAAAACTCGTCCCGAGTTTTTCACACATGGCAAGTTTCTGTCTTCAATCCGTTCGCTTCCCCATATGCTTCTGATTGGCCAGCGCGCGATCTACTACGCTGAGAGCAAGACCACGGGCTTCCGTCTGTGGGGCGAGCAATCCTTTGTCAAAGGGCAAAGCCGAATCAACTGTGCTTCCATGAAAGAGGCGGAAACCCAAAGTTTTTCTATTTATGCTCCTACTTTGATCGATTTGAGCGGAGATAAAAGCATCGGTGATAGCTACTGGCAGTTTCATATGATCGCCAACCCTCAACAATTTGGTATTTGGAACAAGAAAAGCCGTCTTTTCTCTAAAACCACCGATCTCGAAGCGGGATTGGCGAAGATTGGTGCCCAGGTGCAGGTGGTGCAGATCTCAAAGGATCAGTTCGAACTGCAGTTTTCGAGGGAAACAGACAAGATGATCGAGACCTTGTCGATCCGCTTTGACGCCGTTACAGAAGTCCCATAACAACACACCAAAAATTTCACCTAGTCTCACGTCCCGGTCTGAGACTGGGAAATTAGGACTTTGGCTCATTCTGAGTTATAATAGAGTTAAAGGTCCGACTATGAAATTCGTGTATGTACTTGAAGACGATCCGAAATTTCAGAAAGAAATCGCTGAAGCGATTGCTATCGTCGACCCCAAAATCCAAATTCGTCTCTTTCCGAAACTCGAAATATTTGTTGAATGGCTGAAAGTTTTGATGACCACCGGTCCTGCGGCCATTGCGCAGGGTGGGGCCGTGCAAAAGTTTGTGCCTCAAGAGGATGTTCCAGAAAATGAAGCGCATCAGTTGGTGCTGGTCATTTCCAAAGTCGAATTTATGGGACCGGGCCAGCTCGAGCTGCTTCGCAAAACCCGGAAACTTTTCGTCGAACGTCAAGTCTGCACAGTCGAAGATCCGACTGCGTTTGTGCTGACCGCCTTCGACAATCCAGAATTTGAAATTCGCAAACTTGAAAATGCAATTCTCAACAATGTCATCCTCAAGCCATTTGACCGGCTGATTTTGACTCAACATCTGACTTTCGCAATCGACGGACGCCATCCTCCGACAAAAAATACGGTGATCAATCAAAAGACCACGGCGGTCGTCGAGCTTCTGAAAGATATCGAAATGGAAGCTGTCTCGGATGTCGGCTTTATCACCCGCAGTGAACGTGAAATCCAGCCAGGTCTTGTCTGCAAGTATTACAGCAAATCCTTTTTATCAGATCGGCACCGATCGCTGTTTGCGATTTGCCGGGATTGCACCAAACATCCAACTTTGCCGAATATGTTTCAGGCTTCTTTTACTTTCTTTGCAATCGACCAAACACAGGTCACCAACATGCGAAAGCGCACGCGATTGAAAGACGCGAAAGAGGTGCCGTTCTCGTGGGCTCCGCCGGTGAAAGATCGCTACAAAGAATTTCATATCATTCTCCTGGATGACGAAGAGCTCACGCAGACAGGTTTGATCGGCAAAATGGAAAAGACCTTCTCGAATGTGAAGACCAGTCATTACACCAGCTTTGGAAATTTCTATTCGGATTTAGACCCGACACGTTCTCTTGAAGCCAGGGATTCTTCCGTCAAAGCTTTGGGTGGCGCGAATTCGGTGACCCTGCATTTTGATCAAACGGGACACACCTATCTCGAAGCAGTTTCCGACAAACAAGATTTGATGAGCATCTTTGGAACGAATCTCAGCGATCTGAAAACCAAGGGAGACTGGTTTTTCAAGGCGCTTTCAACCGAGCACAAAGAAAAGTTCCGCAAGTATATCTCAACAGGTGCGTTAGCTGACGATAATTTCCTGGTGTTGAATATCAACGAAGCCCCCTTTGTCGTCAAAGTCAGTGCGGCGAACAAAGACGGTGGACGCTTCCATCTGACAATTATTGAGCCCACCAAAGAAGAACAGCTGCAATGCCTTGAGAAGAATTCCAAGCTTCAAAAGCCAGTGCATCTGATTATCGCCAATCACAACCTTTTCGGCGAAGGCGCTGTCGAGCGATGGACAGTCGTTAAAGAGGCCTTGAAAAAGCGATTCAACGTCGATGCTAAAATTATCATGACCGCCAAGAAAGATTTCTCAGACGCCGAAGAACGCAATTTAGCCAACGTTCTGCATGATATTTACTTCAAGCCAGTGGACCCAAGTTACTTTGTCCAAAAAATGAAAACGTTCTTTCCAGGGCTTTCCGAAAAGCTCGAGCGCGTGAAAATTCCAACAGTTGAACTGAAGGAATTTGTGAAATCCGTTAACCCTGTCAAAGTCACCGAAATTTCGGAGGCCGGATTTATCATGGAATACAGTCGCGCAATCGATATCGGAAACTTCCGTGAGGTGGTTTTGTGGCAGCCTTACGAGCTTGGAGCGCCCGAGTTGCTTGCAACCTGTAATTTCACCGAAGAAAATCCCGGCCAAAAAGGCGTCTACAACTGTCACTTTGTCTTTTTCGCAGCATCGGATTATTTCTTGAAACACATCCGCATTTGGATCCGCGACAACTACGTTCTGTCAAAAGAAGGCCAAGCTTCCTAGTTTCCGGTTTAAGCTTTCGCGGTTTTACTTTTCGCAATCAAAATCATACACAGAATCATTGCAGGAATTCCTACGAGCGCCGTAATCGTAAAGAAGATCGCATAGGCTTGCATCAGCTCGCGACCGACTTTGAGAGAATCCACCAAAAGTCCCGAGAAGCCTTTCGTGAATTTACCCAGCAATGTGTAAAAAGAGCTCAGCAAAGCATACTGAGTCGCCACATATCCAAAATTGGTCAGGCTCGACATGTATCCAACCAATGCCGTGCCGGCAAATGCGCCCGAGAAATTATCAATCGCCATCGCGATTGCAAATCCTTCTGTTGAAGCGCCCCAAATCGCAAGCCCC
>CBIHPB010000353.1:0-4029 GCA_966211485.1 uncultured Bdellovibrio sp. | reverse complement strand
TGTGATAACGAACACCCGGCAAGTCCTTCACACGACCACCACGAATCAGAACAACTGAGTGCTCTTGGAGGTTGTGACCGATACCAGGGATGTAAGAGATCACTTCAAAACCGTTCGACAAACGAACTTTGGCTACTTTACGAAGAGCTGAGTTCGGTTTCTTTGGAGTTGTCGTGTAAACGCGGGTGCAAACGCCGCGACGTTGTGGACAAGAAGCCAGAGCCGGTGACTTGGTCTGGTTTTTTTGAATGCTTCGCTCACGTTTAATGAGCTGATTGATTGTAGGCATTTTATCCTTTCTGCCTTCTTCACCCAGGGACCATCCCTGGATTACTCAATTTCCTTGCGGAGCTAGGCAAATTAGGGGGTTTGCCGTACTTGGTCAAGTCAAAATAAAGGGGTTTTCAGGCTCGAAACGCTGAATTCTAAGCCTGAAGTGGAATATACGCAGGATTCTGCAGGTTTTCCGGGTCAAAGACCCGGATTGTTCAAGGTCTGTCGGGTATAAGAGGCCCGCTGCATATGGGTTTCAAGTGAGCTCCGCGTCTTGTTGATCAACTGACGAAGCTCGGGGTTCTGAACTTGCGGCAAGAGGTCGGTGTCGATGATCTCAAGTCCTTTATTATGAGCAGAGGCTTCATAGTCGAGGTAAGAGCGATCGAATTCGGATTTTGCCAGCTTTTGCAAATCCTCGGACTTTTTTTCACCCTCTCTGCGAATTTCCTGGCTGATCGGATTGTCCTGCGGAGTCAGCCGACTCTGCGACTCAAAATTGGCGAGAGCTCGCATCATCTCTCGATGATCCTTTTCCAGCTGCTCGCTGAAAGACGTGACAGACAATGCCCCGCCTTTTTTCTGCGCCTTGCGGCTCATATCGAGATCGGCTTGGTTGATCGCTTTCAAAATTTCCAACGCTTGTGCATCTGTGACCTTCACAGGCTGACGATGCGGATTGCGATGTGATTCTTGGCGACTGTTTCCCTGGACTTGAATTTTCGTGACGGTTTTATCATCGCGTCGATTTGGATCGGACACCGGCTGCGCATGAACCCAACAGACAAAGAAGATGAGACTGAAGAAATATATTTTTGCCATAGAAATTTCCTAACGCGAACGACGATGAACTGCGGACGAGCGTCCCGATGTAATATTGGTGTAGCCACCGACAGTTGATTCGGTTTCATCTCGACGGGCTCGTGAAATCGCGTGCCCTTGCTCGTCGGTATAACCAGAGATCTTTGCATCTTCCAGTGAGTTGGCTCCGGCATCGATTTCCGGATCTCGCCGGTGCTGGCGATGTTGAATTCGGTTGGGTTTTGATCTTGAATTCGCCATAGGTCCCCCTTCGAAAAGGGAAACAGCAAATCCAAGACCAGGTTTCAACATGGACAGATTTCTTCGCAGTGAGATGAATGGGTCATTTTTCCTGAGGGAAGCCTGTCGGCTGCCAGTCGACAGAACATTTACTGGCCGATAATTCGGAATCCGGCTTTCACTTCAAGTTCAATTTTTTCGCCAGCTTTTAATTCGCTTGGCTTTCGAGCTCCGTGGATTTTGAAGGCCGCCGGAATTCGCCACTCGGGATTACCGGTGTTGATGTCAAAGAGAATGAAATAGGCTTCTGTTTTGCCACCTCTGTTTTTTGTAGCCACAAAGCTTTTGTAATTTCCGTCCTTTGAAGTGTAGATCGGTGAAGCAACAGTGAAGTCGCGGTCTTTCACCTGAAGATAGTATATGAGACTGCGATCCATATACTGGGCTCGCTCTTCTTTTGGAGCCACTAGAAACTGAATTTTTCCCGTTGGATCTGTTGTGCTGTCGACTCGGAAAGTTTCAGCCCAACCTGTCGAAGCTTGGAGAACAGTTGTAATGAGAATCAGGATGAGCGTTTTCATTAGAGAGTCTCCTCTCCGCACTGAAGCTCGACGAAACGATCCATGACGACTTCAACTTCATTCTTGTTCGTTAACAATTTACGGATCTCTTCCCGGTATCCGCCGTTTGGATTTTGGCAATAGTCTTTCAAAGTCGCCGACACTGTTTGGTCTTTCAAAGCCGGATCGATCATTTTGCAAAGATACTGGCTGGCTCCGATGTGCTTGGTCGCCTCGAAATATTTCTTAATGGCTTGGGTGGCACCATCGCAAACTTCTTTGCGCTCCAGACTCCCCTTTGGCAGCAAACGCAGGTCGATATGCGGAAGCGTCTTTTTCGCCTCGGCCAACTGGGCATAATATTGAATGACCTGCTTTTGATTGTTGTGCTGGTAACTGAAGACAGCCAGACGATGTTCTGCCTCAAAAAATGTTTGTTCGAATTTCTGGATGATCTTGAGGTTCGCTCGATAGTCTTTCAAAGCATTTTCAAACCACAGCTTATCGTCCATCAAAAGATCGTAGACAGGACCATTTTTCTTCAGTTTCCCAATCTTTGCTTGGCCGACCTGAGCACTCCAGAAATCGGAATCCAAAGCAAATGTGTGATCAGATCCATAGAATGTGAATTTACTTGGACCGTTGAACAGGATCTTCGGCAGCTCGTTGATTGTCTTGAATGTTTCGCTGGGCTCGAAATCGGAGCCAGCAAGCTCGGTGAACTTTGAAAGCTTTTGCTTGTTCTCGACGAGATTACGAACTTTTGTTTCTGTTTTTTCCATTTCCTTGCGATCGCGGCTGACACGCACAGCTTCGACCGATTGCTTTTGAAGATCCCGGTAACGAGCAATAAGCTCGAGAGTTCTCTGGAGGGCACTCTCGACAGTTTTTCGAATATCTTTGAGATCGGCTTTATTGAAGCGAGCGCAGGCGATTTGTGCCTGAGTCTCGAGACCCGTCAATTTGTCGCGTTTGAAGACGAGCTCGGCTTCGACATTCTTGAGCATCTCTTGCTGAGAAACAATCCCACCGGTCTTCATCATGTCGACATTGATTGATTTGACGATTCCTTTGCGGATCAGCGTCTGCATGACTCGGCAAACGCTTGGAAGGGAGTCATCCGCTTCAATTTCGCGGATGGCTTCTTGAACCATTCCCATATTTTTTTTGACCGAGTCCTCGATCGTCAGAAGGCTTTTTTCTTCATCAGTCATGTTGACTTTGTTCTGAGCGATCGCCTTCGAGAGAAAGCCGGTTTTCGCAACCTGAGGCTTGATCTGGGCTTCGAAATCTTTGTTGATCTTAGCCAAAAGGTCGCCAGCCTCTGCCAACTGAAGGTATTCGATACGGTTGTAGATTTTCATAAACTGACAGGTGTTTTTGATCGTCGCACGGCGGTTGTTCGGATCCTTCATATCCAGGGTGATCGTGTTTTGAAGGACCTTTTGCAAAGTGGCGATACCTGAGGAAATCGCCTGCGCACCTGTCAAAACAGGTAAGAGTCGCGAGCTGATACCTGGATTTTTCGTCGCAAAATCCAGAGCCAGTGGCGCAATCGACTGGAAGGTGTCATTGATGGAGAACATCACCTTCATCGGATCTCGGCTTTGATAGCAGGTTCCCGGATTTGCCGATAGATCCGAAAGTCGATTTTGGAAGGCAACGGCTTTATCAATCAGGGTTTCGATCGATTTCGGATCGACAGCAGCGCCGCCGACAGTTTCCTGGGCTTTTTGAGCCATCTGAAGCTGCTTTTGAATTTCAGCACCATCTTCTTTCACGGCTTTGACTCGTTGATCACTATTGCAATCCGGGTACAATTGAATGGCCGATTGAAGATTGTCCAAGGCACCTAAAATATCCTGATAAGGAGAGTTGGAAAAAAGCGGGCATTCGAAATTGGCAGGAACTTGCGCGAATCCCATTTTACCAGCGGCACGGTCTGCGACTCTCTGAACTTCGGTACCTCGAACGGTTTCAGAATTCCATTCTTCGGGGCCGCCCAAGCCGTTATCTCTTTGATATTCACCACGACCGCCCTCTCGGTGGTCACCTCGGCCACCGCCACGGTTTTTATCTTTTGTGTTAAATGTAACGGCCTCTTCAACAGACACTCCGTCAGCAGAACCAGCGTCTGAAGGTTTACCTGACGAAC
>CBIHPB010000352.1:0-4041 GCA_966211485.1 uncultured Bdellovibrio sp. | reverse complement strand
CATTTTGGCTTCGACATTAACGCCGGGTTTTTCGACCTCGACGATTTGTTTTTCTGATGTACAAGCAACCAGCCCGAGCACCAGCGCGATTAAAAGAGTGTTTTTCATTTAGCCCCCATCGTTGGATGATGGTTCAGTTATAAAATCCAACTCCAAATGGAACTAGATTTTGTTTGTGAACAATTCCAATAAATATTAACCAATTTGTTAATTAAACCCCGAAACCCCATACAAAAGACCCGGACGAGCATTGAAAAACAAGGTGCACCCAGGACTGTGTCGAGGTTATAAACCGGAGGCGTTGTCGATAAAAGTAGGCCACTTCAAATCCATGCAGAATTAAGGAAACTTTGGGTCGGTTCGGGGCTGTCCTTTCCCGGTTGTCGAAACATTGGACTGTGAAATTTTCAAACTTGGGCGGCTGTTGATGGTTGTTCCGATGGGGGAAGAATGGCAGGATGCGCGACTTTGGAGACGGTCGTCATGAGTGGTCCGAGTCGAATTGTATCCCATAGTTTTCGTTTGAAACCTGATCAGGATTTGAAGATCGAGCTTCAGAAATATGCGCGTGAAAACGGCTTGAAGGCAGCGGCCATCGTCAGCGGAGTCGGGAGCTTGAAGCTTTTGAAACTTCGCCTGGCGAACGGAAAAGACATCCGAACCTTTGAGGGTTTTCACGAGATCGTCTCGATGACCGGAACCCTGTGGGAGACGGGAATGCATGTGCATATCTCGGCTTCCGACGCTGAAGGTCGCACGACGGGTGGGCATCTGGTTGACGGAAATCCGATCTATACGACTTGTGAAATCGTTTTGATCGAGCAAGTGGATTTGCAGTTTGCTCGAGAGACAGATCCGGCTTCTGGATACCCAGAACTTGTGGTAAATCCCCGCTCATAATTTTATCGATTCAGACAAAGAGGCCTTATGAAAGCAGTTTCAGATATTTTCAATCCTGAGTGGTGGACCGAAGTTCCTGGTTTCAATTTCAAGGACATCACCTATCACCGCGCCAAACACCAGGGCACGGTTCGAATTGCTTTCAATCGCCCCGAAGTTCGCAATGCTTTCCGTCCGCAAACGGTGGACGAGCTTTACACGGCTTTGGAGCACGCTCGAGTCAGCGCTGATGTCGGCGTTGTTTTGATCACCGGCAATGGTCCTTCGCCGAAAGATGGCGGCTGGGCTTTCTGCTCGGGTGGCGATCAGCGCATTCGCGGAAAAGATGGTTACAAGTACGAAGACCAGCAAGTGAATGGCAAAATGGATCTGGCGCGTTTGGGACGTTTGCATATTTTGGAAGTTCAGCGCTTGATTCGTTTTATGCCGAAAATTGTGGTTGCAGTTGTTCCAGGCTGGGCTGTGGGCGGTGGACACTCATTGCACGTTGTTTGCGATCTGACTTTGGCGAGCCAAGAGCACGCGATCTTCAAGCAAACAGACCCAGATGTGGCGAGCTTTGATAGCGGTTACGGATCGGCCTACCTGGCCCGTATGGTGGGACAGAAGCGAGCTCGTGAGATCTTTTTCTTGGGACGCAACTATTCAGCACAAGAGGCCTTTGATATGGGCATGGTGAATGCCGTTGTGCCTCACAAGGATCTTGAAAAGGTGGCGCTGGAGTGGGCACAGGAGATGAATTCGAAATCTCCGACGGCGATGCGCATGCTGAAGTACGGATTCAATTTGGTGGACGATGGTTTGGTTGGCCAGCAGTTGTTTGCGGGCGAGGCCACTCGTCTGGCCTACGGAACTGAAGAGGCCGCTGAAGGTCGCAATTCATTTGTTGAAAAACGCGACAAGGACTTTACGAAATTTCCTTGGCACTATTGATCAGTTTTTTCTCGGTCTTCGCACCCAATTCTTTCAGCATCTCGACCTGGCGAAGGAGATTTCCGGTTCCTTCGCTCAGCTTGTTCATCACTTGGGTGTGAGATTTCTGAACGCTGCCGATCTTTGATCCCAAATCATCCAAATCAGTTACCAGAGCCGCGAACTTGTCGTACAAGGCGCCACCGCGTTTGGCGATTTCCATGGCATTACGCTCTTGGCGCTCTTGTTTCCAGATGGTCGAAACTGTTTTCAAAGTTGTCAAAAGCGTGGTCGGTGAAACCAGCGCAATATTTTTATCCCACGCGTACTGCATCAGATCCGCGCGGTATTTGAAGGCCAACGCGAACGCAGGCTCCAGTGGCATAAACAGAATCACGAATTCAGGCGAGATCAGTTTATCAGCCGTGTGATATTTCTTTTCCGAAAGTCCGTCGATATGCCGCTTGAGTGATTCGACGTGCGCACGGGCAAACATATCTTTTTGCTCGGTGGCTTCGGCGGCGATGTAGGCGTCGTAGTCTTTCAGTGATACTTTCGAGTCGACGATGATGTGTTTGCCTTCCGGCAGATTGACGATCACATCCGGGCGGATGTCTTTGCCTTCGTCATTACGAAGAGCCATGTCCGTGCCCTGGATGATATACTCGTCACCTTTACGGAGGCCCGAGCGCTCGAGGATGGTTTCCAGAATCATCTCGCCCCAATTTCCCATGACCTTGTTGTCGCCTTTCAGCGCCTTGGTCAGGTTTTGAGCTTCCGATGACATGCGGATATTTAGTTCCATCATCTTGTTGAGCTCGCCACGCAAAGTTCCGCGTTCCGCTCGCTCGGTCGAGTAAGTTTCTTCGACTTTCTTTTCGAAATCTTTCAGGCGCTCTTTGAAAGGCTCAAGCAACGTTGAAAGATTCTTCATGTTCTGATCGGCGAAGCGTGTGGACTTGTCTTCGAAAATTTTCGACGCCAGATTTTCAAACTTTTCGGTCATCTGCTGGCTCAGCGTTTGGAAATCTTTTTTCTGAGCATCAAGAGTTGCGATTTGCAGCTGGCTGTTATGCAACTCTTGGCCGGCTTTGATCAGCTGTTCTTGGGACTGAAACAGGCGAGAGCGAAAATAAACAAAAACAAGGCTTCCGGCCAAAACCGCGCCCACCAAACATCCGATCAACAGTGATAAAATTTCCATCCGGGCAGTCTATCACTACGCATTGCGAAATTGAAAGCTGGAACTCCCTTGGCAGGATCTTATCGCCAAATGGCAAATTTCAAGTCACCGATTCCCGCAAAATGACCGGGCTTTGTTCAAACAACAACCACTTTGGAACACTTTGTTCGCGAGTATTTCCCTCTGCGAACGAAGTCTCTATGTCACCGGAAATACAACATTAACAGGAACCTCTGTTGACAGTTTGTTTCGTCTCCCAGTAATCGGGTCACGATTTTTGGAACACTAACCACTTTTAGGGGGACCTATGACATTGAGACAAAGCATCCTTGTATGCTTATCAGTCCTGCTGCTGGCGGGTTGCGGATCGGATGACGATCCAAAATCAACAGTGGTCATGGCAGCTTCGGCTCTGAAAAAAGATGACACCCAAACTTTCTTGGGACTTCTGATCGGACGCGCGAAAGCGGAATATCAAAACGAAGCGGCTCGTGAAGAGTTGCAAAATTATCTGAACCAATTCGGCAAGCTGGAAATCGCTTCCGAAACTTTGGTGAAGGAAACTCCGGTTTCGGATACCAAGAAATACCGCGAATTCGACGTCGTGGTGAAGAGCAAGCGTGGCGAACACGTGGCTGATATCGGCGTGAAGTGTCAGTTGAACTACGGCACTTACGAAGATCCGTTCCAGGGTCTGTTGCGAACCCGCGCAAATGAAAGTTCTTTGCGCTGCCGACCAGGCCGCGATTGCGAAGGCGATGATGGTCCTCCGCCGCGCGATGAGCCGCGCCCAAATCCAAACTGGCCATCTGACGACAATGATCGTCCAAGCATTCCGGATCGTCCAAGCCGACCAGAGCCACGCCCAGAGCCGCGACCAAATCCAAATCCGGTTCCATCATGGCCAGATGATAACGATCGACCAAATCATCCGGATCCTCGTCCAACACCGCGACCAACTCCACCGGATCGTCCTGATCGCCCTGACTGGCCAGATCATCCGAATCGTCCGGATTGGCCATATGATTGCCGTGATTACCGACCAG
>CBIHPB010000351.1:0-4050 GCA_966211485.1 uncultured Bdellovibrio sp. | reverse complement strand
TTCTCTTCGAGCCGGCTTCGTCGATATTAATTTTGAAAATATCGATGCGTCGGATTGGTCCGAGTAAAAGACAAAAGTAAGTTCAAAGATTTTAAAGAATTGGTGGTCTGTAGTGGACTCGAACCACTGACCTCTCCCATGTCAAGGGAACGCGCTACCAACTACGCCAACAGACCGGTCAGAAAAATCTCCCTATTAAATGACCGGATCCTTCGTTGCTCGGTCGTCGGCGTGCTATGAGCACGCTCTCCTTGGTCGCGCCTTGGCTGCGATCATTTAATAGGGAGATTTAAGGCCTCCCAAAGTCGCTTAAAAAAGCGGGGAGGCCAATCGTTTTCGCAATGCGAAAGCGGAATATCTCACAGATTACTGACGAGACCAGTTCTCGATGTACAAGGTCTCATAATACAGATGGCCTGAAAGTTTGTAGTCCTTCATATCGGCCGGAATTACGCTGTTATTCATACGGTAATACAGTGGAATCACCGGAATGTCCTTGGCGTAGTGCTCGGCAATTTTGCGTCCGATTTCAGCACGTTTCTTGGCGTTGAATTCAGCTTCCAACTGGTCGATCAGCTTGTCGACTTCTGGATTTTTGTAACCTGGGTTGTTTTGCCCATTCCAAGCATTTTTCTCGGAAGGAATATCATTCGAGTGGAGCATGCTACGAGGTGAAGATTCAGGGATGGAAATCCACGAATAAATTGCCAGATCGAAAGCCCGTTTCTTGGTTGTTTCACCGAAAAATACACGCGGCGGTTCGTTCTTGATTTTCAATTCCATACCGACCGCTTTCATTTGTGCTTGCAGATAAACTTCAACGTTATCCACCAGCTTCGAACCAGCCGATCCGAAGATCGTTAGACTGAGAGGAACTCCGTCTTTCGCGCGGATACCGTTCGCACCTGGCTTCCAGCCCGCTTTGTCCAAAATCTCAGAAGCTTTGCGGCGGTTGTAATCATAGGTCGTCAGTTTTGTCGTATACCATGGGTTGGAAGGTGTCACAAAACTTTGTGCCGGAGTCGCCTTGCCGTCGACAAAAGATGTGACGATTTCTTTTTTGTTGAGCAAATGTGAAATTGCCTGGCGAACAGCCAGGTCCTTCAGTGCCGGATGATCCATGTTCAAGTCGATGTGCGAGTAAATCACGCCATCTGCAAATTCAACTTTGTAAGGCAGCTTTTCTTCTTTCACTTTCTTTTCGAAAGCAGCTGCTTGCGACAGATCCAATCCTGCTGGAGGAGAAATCATATCAATGTCGCCAGCTTGCAGGCGCGCTGTCATCGTATTGCTGTTTGGAATAACTTTAAACACCACATTTTCAAAGTAAGGCTTTTTGCCGCCAAATTTAGGATTGGCTTTGAAGGCAACATGGCTTCCCAGTTTCACTTCTGAAATTGTATAAGGGCCATTCCACAGACCGACGTTGGTTGGCTCTTTGATGTATAAAGTGTTGTGGTCGTAACCTTCCGGTGTGCCTTTGAATTTTTCAAAGACCGGACGCTCGATGTGTTCAGGCAATGGGTCGATGATTTGGGCGAAGTAATTAAACTTGGCCTTGATGAAAGCCATCTTACATTTCTTCGGAGTTTTCTCGTCCCAAGTCACCGAGCTGATATTTTCAAATGGCTCTTTGCT
Organism: uncultured Bdellovibrio sp.; assembly: GCA_966211485.1. Taxonomy (GTDB): domain Bacteria; phylum Bdellovibrionota; class Bdellovibrionia; order Bdellovibrionales; family Bdellovibrionaceae; genus 21-14-0-10-47-8. Next base: position 2,412 of record CBIHPB010000351.1, on the reverse strand, counting down.
GGCAACGGAAACGTTTGGATTTTTGCCGACTTCCCAAGCAAACTGCACGTCTTTGCAGGTCACTGGTGTGCCATCTCCCCAAACGTACTCGGGCTTGATTTCAAAATTGATTTCAAGTCCATCACCCACACGCTTGGCCATTTTGTTTTCCAAGGTTGGGATTTCTTTGATCATCATCGGTTCCCATTTTCCATCGATGGTCAGGAGCACCATGGTCCGATAGGCCAGATTCAGCATGTAGCCTGTGGCACCCTGAGATGAGATGGTCGGATGCAGGCTTTCAAATTCGGCCGTCATGCCAATATTCAAAGTGGTCTTAGGCCCCGCCGCCTGTGCCGAGAGTGCGAGCAATGCCGTTAGGCTTGTCAGCAAACTAAGTCGAAGTGTTTTCATCATTTTGATTTGCTCCTTAAACGCAAAAAGTCCGGTTTTCACCGGACTTTGAGCTTTTCAAGAATTAGGGCTTTGTGCAAGCTGAAGATTACTTCATCTTGTTTTCAAGTCCCCAGTTTTCCACTTCATTTGTCTCGTAGTACAGGTGACCCGCCAAACGATAGTTTGTCATGTTCGTTGGAGTCGCCGCGATTTCCGAGCGGTAGTACAGTGGGATCACAGGGGCATCCTTTGTGTACTCAGCCAAAAGCTCGTGCTGGATCGCATTGCGCTTCGCTTGGTTGAATTCCGCTTCGTACTTTTCGATCAAAGCGTCAACCTTTGGATTCGCCCATCCCATTTGGTTCTGACCTGACCAGCCGTTTTTCTCGGTTGGGATCATCGCCGAATGCTTCGTCGAGCGAGGAGACTGCTCCGGAGCCGAGCTCCAAGCGTACATCGCCATACCGCCGAACTTGCGCTTATTCATTGTTTCGCCAAAGAACACGCGAGCTGGTTCGTTCTTGATCGTGATTTCGATACCGACTGATTTCAGTTGGCTTTGGATCATCGTCTGAACGGTCTCACGAGTTTTGTTTCCAGCCGTTGTCATGAATTGCAGAGACAGGCGTTGTCCGTCTTTTGTACGGATGCCGTCAGCGCCTGGCTTCCAGCCCGCTTCGTCCAAAAGCTTGGTCGCATCACGCTTTGAGTAGTTGTAGATTTTGATGACTTTTGGATCTTTGGTGAAACCTGGATCCAGAGGAGACACGTCGTGGATCGCTGGCTTTTGTTTGCCCTCGAACAACGAGTTTGTGATCTCTTCGCGGTTGATCGCGTGGATGATCGCTTGGCGAACTTTCAGCTCTTTCAAGATTGGGTTTTCCAAGTTGAAGTCGATGTGTTCGTAAGTGATGCCTTCTTTGAAAGTCAGGTTGAATGGCAGATTGTCTGTCTTGATGCGCTTTTCGAAAGCCAGAGCTTGGTCAAACGCAAAGCCCAGAGGTGAAACCATGTCGATGGTACCTGAACGCAAATTCGCTTCCAAAGTCGACGTGTTTGGGATCACTTTGAAGATGACTTTTTTGATCTTCGCTGGTGTGCCGTAGAATTTCGGATTTTGCACAAACGTGATGTGCGAACCCAATTTCAGCTCAGAGATGATGTATGGACCGTTGTACAGACCTGGATTGGTTGGATTGCGGTTGTACTCGGAATTCTGGTCGTAACCTTCTTTTTTATCGCCGAACTTGGCCAAGATCGGAGCTTCGATGTGAGAAGGCATCGGAGTTGGCAAGTTGCGAGCGAAATTCCACTTTGCTTTTTTGAAAGTGAATTCACACTTCTTTGGATTTTTGTCGTCAGTCTTGATCGACTTGATGTTCTCGTAAGCTTCGCGGTCACCGATTGACACGTTTTGGTTCATGCCCACTTGCAAGGCGAAATCAAAGTCTTTGCAAGTCACCGGAGTGCCGTCACCCCATTGAGCTTTTTCCAAGATCTCAACAGTCGTCACAAGGCCTTTGGTACCGTCGCCGTTGTCGATGATTTTAGCTTGTTTGTTCTCAAGTGTTGGGATGGTCTTGATCAAACCTGGAACCCATTTTCCATCCGGAGTCAAAACCACCGGAATGCGGACTGCTAGATACGACATATAGTTTGAAGCCATCATCGTCATGATCATTGGGTTCAAAGTTTCGAATTCTTGTGAAATTCCAATCTTCAATTCGTCATTCGATGGCAGACTGTAGGCCATCGGGCTCAAAGACATAATCAGTGCGGCAAGCACGTGTTTCAAACGCATTTCATCCTCCAGAGACAAAATAGGGTGATCTTTGGGGTCAAAAAAACCCCGACCCAAGATTCATTACAGAATCCGTGCCAAATGGAAAGAGTGGAATATTGTGCGCACAGTCAGTTGAGTTTTAAGAAGGTTGCTGAATTTCCAGGCGGTTCGGAGCAGGCTCGATCTCGTTCGCCTTAAGAAATCGCAAAGCACTCTCAGCAACCTGGTCGGCAATGCTGTATTGAGAGCCAAAA
>CBIHPB010000350.1:0-4054 GCA_966211485.1 uncultured Bdellovibrio sp. | reverse complement strand
GGACAAGCTCAGCTTATCAGCGGAGTAAATCCTTCGGCGGTTCAGGCAATCATGATACATTTAAAAGGTCAGAAAAAACTGCGGGAGATTGACCTTGAGTATCGCGAAGAGCGGATCGGAAGCCATCACAATACATTGGAGACTTGATCAGTGGTTCCCTGATCTCTCTCCTGATCTCCGTGCAAAATTCAAAAAATACCACGAAGAACTTTTGAAATTTAATAAGACGTTGAATCTGATTGGTGTGAAAACCATTCCGATGGCGGATGCAATTCATTTTGCGGATTCAATTTTGGCAACACAGCTTTTAAAGAAAGAAATCAAAGAACCAGAGATCTATGATTTCGGCTCTGGTAACGGATTTCCGGGCATCGTGATGGCGATGATGATGCCGGAAAAAAAGATTCATCTTGTCGAGTTGGATGCAAGAAAAGCAGAGTTTCTCAAGCACATGCTGGTTCAGCTTGAATTGAAAAATGCGGATGTTCTGATTCGCAATGTAGAAGCCCTTCCGAATGGCTCGGTGCGCTGCGCCGTGTCGCGAGACTTTGGACCTTTGTCTAAGTCTATGCTGATGACTCGCAAAGTTTTTGTCGTTGGCGGCGTTTACTATCATTTAAAAGGAGAAGAGTGGGCCACAGAAATTGCTGGCATCCCAACTCAGCTCTGTTCATTTTGGCAGCCCGGTCTTTTGGGTGAATACAAGCTTCCAGTCGGCGAGATCAAGTTTGCCGTTGTGAAGACTGATAAAATTCAAAATTAGAAAATCAGATCCGAGATTGTTCCACGTGGAACATTAATGATGTTCGGCAGGTGCTTCATGCTCTTCGCCATGCTCGCCGCCGCCACCATGTTCGCCGCCCTTGGCACCTCCGATGGAGATTCCAGCTTTGGCCTGATCAAGGCGCTCTTTCAAGTTCCATTGTTTCGGTGCTTGCTCAAGCTTACGCAGTTGTTTGTACTCTTCATACTCTTTCGGATCGGGCCAAGGCTTTTTGGCTTTGTAGGCAGCCATGTAGCTCTTCATTGCCCACTCTTTGCGTGATTCTGCTCTGATTTTCCAATACTGCACCATCTGACGAAGCTTTTCGATGCGTGCTTTGGTTTCAGAGACACGCTTTTCAGCATATTTGATCTGTCCTGACTGAGGAACGACCGCTTCCCTGTCTTTTTCGAAACCTTCGAGCTCTTTTTCAGCCGCTTTTGCCGAATTCTCGGCGGCGGCGGCCTCTTTCTCGAACTCTGAATAGATCGGATCCAAAGTTTCGGGATGCGGATTGGGTTTTTCGCAAGCCGTGAGAAAGAAGAGCGCAGTTGTGAGAAAAATGATGGAGAGCTTCATGTTCCACGTAGAACATCGGCTTTTTTTGAAAAAGTCTTGAATTTGATTCAAAAAATCGAGACCTTTAATCAACGCGAGGGAAAATATGGCCAAAACTATATGTATTGCGAATCAAAAAGGTGGAGTTGGTAAAACTACGACCTCTGTGAACCTCTCATCAGCGCTTGCTCAGCTAGGAAAGCGAGTACTCTTGATTGATATGGATCCTCAAGGGAATGCTTCTTCTGGATTGGGTCTGAAACGCTTCGAAAGCCAGGATGCGAATGTCTATCACGTACTAATCGGTGAAAAAACGATGTCTGAGGTGACTCAGACGACGAAAATCCCGAATTTAATGGTCGCAAGTGCAAACCCTGACCTTGTTGGTGCTGAAATAGAACTTGTTGACCTGCCGCATCGTGAATATCGCCTGAAATCGGCTATTGCGTCGGTTGCTCACAAGTTTGACTACGCAATTATTGATTGCCCACCATCCCTGGGACTACTCACGCTAAATGCTCTGACAGCGGCCGATTCATTCTTGGTTCCGCTTCAATGTGAGTACTATGCCCTTGAAGGTTTGAGCCAACTGCTGAATACAGCTGGTATCATCAAGAAAAACCTGAACCCATCTCTTCATATTGAGGGGATTGTTCTGACGATGTTTGATACTCGAAACAACCTGAGCCATCAGGTCGTGACCGAGATTCGCAATCATTTTGCGGAAAAAGTCTTCTCGGCGATCATTCCAAGAAATGTTCGTTTGAGCGAGGCTCCAAGCCATGGTCAGTCGATTTTTGAATACGATTCGCGCTCGATTGGCGCGACTAAATATATGGAATTGGCGGAAGAACTTGATCAACGCACCCAGAATTTGCAAAACTCTCCGCGCCAAGAAGGAGAATTAAATGTCTGATCTTTCAAGCGAAAGTTCGAACAAAAAGCAAAGGCTTGGTCGTGGATTGGGTTCGCTGTTGGGGGGCTCTCCCTCGGCATTGTCGTCCCCAGCCCCATCAACTCCGGCGACTATCCAAACGTCTAGTCCAGCGCCTGCTGCTGCGCAAAAGGTGACTACTCAGCCCCTCCCTGTGGCTACTCAACCAGTCCCCGCAGCACCTGCGGTACCGGCGGAAGCGCGAATTTGGCAGATTGCGGTCGATAAGCTGTCGCCAAGTGAATTCCAGCCTCGCTCGAACTTTGAAAAAGAGAAGCTCGAGGAGCTGGCGGCCTCTATTAAACAGAACGGAATCCTGCAGCCGATCGTGGCGCGTAAGCTTCCGAATGCGAAATTCGAAATCATTGCGGGTGAGCGTCGTTGGCGCGCAGCCCAAATTGCCGGCCTTCATGAAGTGCCGGTGATTTTGAAGACGCTTGAAAATCAAGAGGCGCTGGAAATCGCGATTATCGAAAACATTCAGCGTGAAGACCTCAATCCGATCGAAGAAGCCGAAGCCTACCAGCGTCTGGCTCAGGAGTTTCACCTGACTCAGCAGCAGGTGGCCGAAAAAGTTGGAAAAGACCGTGCGACCGTTGCGAATTCAATGCGTTTACTTGCCCTTCCCTTGCAGGTTCGCGAAATGGTCACTCAAGCGGTCATTTCAGCAGGTCATGCAAAGGTTCTTTTGAGCCTGGGCAACCCAGCAGCTCAAATCGAAATGGCGAAAAAGATTGCTCAGCAAAAGATGAGCGTTCGTCAGCTTGAAAAAATGGTCGCGGCTGAAGCAGCTGGTAAGAATAAGGACATTGAAGTGATGACGACCGAGCAGGGCGTGACCCAGCGTTTGATCGCAGGTCTAGCCGAGGAGCTGCAGAAATCTCTGGGCACCAAAGTCGCCATCGACTACCTTAATTCTAAAGGTCGAATCTCGATTCAGTTCTATTCGGATGAAGAGCTGACTCAACTTGTGAATCGATTGAAAGCGAGCCATGGAAGACACTGAGATATTTCAAGAGAACGCGCTTGGTCATGTCACCGCAATCCTAGATCAGGGGGCGAGTTTCGACGGGAAACTCACCTTTGAGGGAACCGTGCAGCTGGGTGGCCAATTTAAGGGCGAGATCTTTACGAAAGATATCTTGATTGTAAACCAAGGCGCTCGTGTTGAAGCGCAAATCGAAGCCGACACTATTATTATCAGTGGCCACGTCGAGGGAAATCTCTTCGCTCGACGTCGGGTTATTATGCACCCTCCCGCGATTTTCAAAGGAACCGTTACGACTCCGAGTCTTCGGATCGATGAAGGCGTCGTCTTTGAAGGCGCGTCGTACATGCCTAAATCTTAAGCGGCCCTTTCCGGGATCGCTTTTCCTTACTTTGACCGCTTGACCATTTCTTGAGGTCAGTGTTACTTCAAGCCGTCTTAAATTTTTGATAGAGATTTCAAATCTTTGAATTGGGAATACCAACATGGCGATTTTAGACCAGCTTGGACTGAATCAATCGTTCTTTATTCAGTTCGTCGTTTTCACTGTCGCGTATCTCGCGCTTTCACGTCTTGTATTTGCACCTTATTCTGCGGCCCTTTCTCAGCGCGAATTGCGCACCAAGGGTGGCGAGGATTTGGCTGTTGAAATTCAAAAGAAATCAGACGAGTTGCGAACGCAATACGAAATCAAAGCTCGTCAGGTTTCTGGCAACGTGAAAGACATCTTCGACAAATACCGTGATGAAGCGAATAAAGAATATGATCGCGTCGTTTCGGCTTCTCGAATGGAAGCGCAAAAGCTGATCGA
>CBIHPB010000349.1:0-4063 GCA_966211485.1 uncultured Bdellovibrio sp. | reverse complement strand
CAACCAAAAAAACGAAGTTGGCGGAAACAGGCAACCCCAGTCCTTCTGGGATTTTGCCTTGCCAGCATTTGTTTTGCGGCAGCTTACATTTCATGTCAGCCAATCCGCAAAGGCGAAGAGCCTTTCACCAGCACATCCCTGCAAGCTCTCACAGGCGAGCAAACAGCCCTGTTCAACGAAACGCTAAACGGCATCGGTCGCGTCGAAGCGGCCTCTATCGAATTGAAATCTTTGGGAATTGCTCCGGCGATCAATGATAAGACCGAACAAGATATCCGCGATGGCATGAATGCAGCAAACTGCAATATTCTTCTCAGCCGTACGACGGCACAGTCGGGTCCTCGTGAATCAACTTTAATCATCACAGGTGTCACCTGCCCACTGACAGCCAATTTTCTTTCCAAGTATGAGGCGGGAACCAAAAGTGGTTCCTTCTCATTTGTAGGAAAATTTAAAATCACTGATGAAATTCTAAAAACAAAAAATGGTGTCACTGAAATTTCTCTGACTGGCACAGGTTCAAATAGCGTGTCCAACACCCGCATCGCCAACAACACCGAGGTCGAAGGAGATGTAATCACGCTGACCAACGGAAAAGTTCATTTTTCCATGTCCAACCAAATGATCACAAACATCAGCGGCAGTGGCACGAATGTCGAAGGTACACGGTTGATTCGCCTGACTTTTCCGGCAATCAACGGCAAAGAGGCCTTCAAAGCCGAAGTCTCAGTCACATTTGACATTACCAACAGTCAGGATCAGTCTCGCTATCAAATCAACGGTACACAAATTTCCAAAGCCGAATTTGAAGCTTACTGGCAACGACTGGGAATCATCGGTCTCTAATTCCACAGGCGACAGTTTCTGGCGTTGCTTCTGCTGAAGTATCTCTCTAAACTAAGAACCTATGCAAAACACCTCTGCTCCGGCTGCACAATTCACGGGTTACCAAAAATTTATCATCGCGATGCTGTCTTTCCTTCAGTTCACGATCATCTTGGATTTTATGATCTTAGCCCCCATGGGTGCGATCCTGATGCCAGCCCTGCAAATTACCACCGCGCAATTCGGTGTGGTCGTTTCCGTTTACGCTTTCAGTGCGGGCTCTTCCGGAATCCTAGCGGCTGGTTATGCCGATCGCTTTGACCGAAAAAAGATGCTGCTGTTTTTCTATGGCGGATTTATCTTGGGAACTTTGCTTTGCGGTATCGCCCCGAACTATTATTTCCTGCTGTTCGCTCGCATGATCACAGGAATTTTTGGCGGCGTGATCGGCTCGATCGTTGGTGCCATCACAACCGACTTGTTCCCTTATGAAATGCGCGGACGCGTGATGGGATTTATCCAAACAAGCTTTGCCGCCAGCCAAATCCTGGGACTTCCAGCGGGTCTTTACTTCTCGAATCTCTGGGGATGGCATGCGCCATTCCTGATGATCGTCGCCATCAGTGCTCTGGCCGGTGTCTTCATTATCATGAAAATGAAACCGATCGACGAGCATCTGAAACTGCAAAAAGGACATTCAGCCTTTCAGCATCTCAAGAACACCTTCCAAAACCGCCAGTATCTTTTGGCTTTCAGCGCGACGGCTTTGCTGTCCATCGGCGGTTTTATGATGATGCCTTTTAGCAGCGCCTTCACTGTCAACAATCTCCAAATCACTCTCGAGCGTCTGCCACTGATTTATCTGGTCACCGGCATCAGCTCGATCATCATGGGTCCTGTCATCGGCCGGTGGACCGATAAAATCGGAAAGTACAAAGTTTTCGTCGTTGGCAGCATCATCAGTACGACGACGGTGGTGATCTACACCAATTTGGGTGCAACACCGATCGGCTGGGTCATGCTACTGAACGTCGTGATGTTCACAGGGATTTTCTCTCGGATGATCCCATCACAAGCAATGATGTCAGCCATCCCAACCCCCGAAAAGCGCGGTGCTTTTATGGCGATCAGTTCATCTCTTCAGCAAATTGCAGGTGGCTTTGCCGCCGTGATTGCGGGCGCGATTGTGACTCAACAAACGCCAAACAGTCCGCTCGAGCATTTTGATGTTGTCGGTTATGTGATGATCGGTACCGTGCTGACCACAGTGATCATGATGTATCAGATCAGCAAGCGAATCCAATCCAAGTGATCAGATTCGCTGTTCTATTAGTGACCGGAAGTGTTGACTGAGGCCGGCTGACGATCGGATCCACGCAGCTCTTGTTTATCAAGCGCTGTGATCTTGGCGCGAATCTCCATCACCTTCTTCGTATCTGTCTCGGTCTCAGCGGCACGCTTGTACATCTGGCGAGCTTTCTCGACTAATTGATGTTTCGTGTAAGCGTCACCCAAGTGCTCGGCGATGATGGATTCGTTCGGTTGGCTCTTCAAAGCCGCTTCCAAAACTTTGATTGAATCTTGGAATTTCCCCTTTTTATAGAGAATCCATCCCAAAGTATCCAAAATATAGCCGTCATGCGGTTCGATTTCCAAAGCGCGACGAACCAACTTTTCAGCTTCTTCCAAGTTGTCATCAGATTCGGCATAAGTGAAAGCCAGATAGTTCAAACCTTGAACATGGTTTGGATCCATCTCGATGACTTTTTTCATATGTACGACAACTTGGCGCTTGTCGCCCAGGCGATCTTGAATCGTGCCTAAGAAGAACTGCAACTGAACATTATCCGGAAATTTCTCGGACCCATCTGCCAAAACCGAAGCGGCTTTTTTATAGTCGCCCTTCTCGTCCAGCAAAGAAGCATAGATCGAGTAAAACTGAGCCACATCCTGTCGCTTGGACAAGCCTTCTTTCACCACATCAATTGCGGCATCGATTTTCTTCGCCTGCTTCAACAGGTAAGCGGCGTGAACAACCGACTCTCCATAATATTGTGATTCTGGAGGAATGCGCTGGAAGTGCTCGATCGCATCGTTTGGTTTTCCCATCTCTTCATAGATGGCTGCCAAGTAAAAACGGATCTTATCGCTCTCAGGTACTTGACGAAGAACGTCCTTCAGCTTCACAGCCGCCTCTTCGTATTTCTTTTGCTCGATCAACACCAGCGCCATGCGCATGCGGGCACTCAGAACGTCGTCGGAAGAAGACTCAAGAACTTCCAATTGCTCGTAAGCCAGATCATATTGTTCGCGCTCGAGGTAAATCTGCGACAACACCTCGGCCAATCGCGGCTGAGCCCCCTGCTCGCGCTGGAAGTTTTTATACAATTCGATCGTTTTCGACTCTTGGTCTTTCTTTTGATAGAAAGCCCCCAAAGCCAAAACCGCTTCGACATAGTCGGCTTTCAAAGACAGGGATTTGCGGAAAGCATCTTCGGTCGCTTTCTCGAAGGCTTTGCCTTTTTGCTCGGAACGAATGCGGCCAATATAGTACCAGGCCACATGCGGTGTGCTGTAATCGTCGTTCTTCGCCAGCTTTTCGAAATACTTCACAGCCTTGTCGTACTGTTTCATCTCGGCATACAGGGCACCAATATACATTGGAGCTTCTGTGTTAGTCGGGTTTGACTTCAGCACGTCTTCGTACTGAGCCAAAGCTTTGTCATAAACTTTCAAAGTCGAATACAAACCGCCCAACAAAATATGGGCATCGACGGATTTTGGATCTTTGCGAACTGCGATTTCAGAATGCTCCATCGCCTGAGTCAACTGACCCAGCTTCACGTACTCGGCTGCCAATCGAAGGTGCACGACCGCTGATTCTGCATCGTAAACTAGCACCATCTTGAAAGCTTCGACTGCCTTCTGATGGTTGCCGTCCAAACTTTGAGCTTCACCGACTTGGAAAAAATAATCGGCCTGAGTGCGCAGATAAACCGGATCCAACTTGTCTTCGCCATTCGCAGAAATCATTGGCGGCGTCATCGATGACGGCGCGCGATTGCGATCGTTGTAAGCAGAATCGTAGTAGTAACCCGAGCCAGAGTTTGTCGAGGCGTCATGGTAGACTGGCGTTGATGAGGCACACGCCATCAAGACAAAACACGTCGCGAACACTGTAATTTTGGAAAGCATGAAAGCCCCCTCTGTCTTCCTGACTTTTCGGAGCAGAATGAGA
>CBIHPB010000348.1:0-4079 GCA_966211485.1 uncultured Bdellovibrio sp. | reverse complement strand
CTTCTCTCCGCTCAAAGCGCTTCTGCTGCATTGAACAACAAGGAATTCAAACTTGGAATTACCCAAGAATTTGAAAACCTGAATCCAATCAGCATGTCGATGGTCGCCAGCGTTTACTTGTACGCGCTTGTGGGCCGCACTTTGGTGGCTTTGGATGCCGACGGAAAATGGGTGCCACAATTGGCAAAATCCATCCCGACTTTGGAAAATGGCCAAGCAAAACTGACGACTGTGAACGGCAAAAAAACTGTTCAGGCAACTTGGGAAATTTTGGATAATGCAAAATGGGGCGACGGCACTCCGATCACCTGCGATGACATCAAGTTCACTCGCACCGTGGCTGAAAGCCCGAACGTCAGCGTTGCGGCGAAAGAAAACTTCACCATGGTCGACAAAGTCGAGTGGGACGCAAAAACTCCAAAGAAATGCGTGTTCACGTACGACAAAGCTCGTTGGAACTTCAACCAGCTAGGCACCTTCTACATCCTGCCAAAACACCTGGAAGCACCTATTTTCGAAAAATGGGCGTCTAAAAAAGAAGGCTATGAAACCAATTCGAACTACAGCAAAAATCCAACAAATCCAGGCCTGTTCAGCGGTCCTTATTTGATCGACGAGCTGAAGCTGGGTTCACACGTCACTTTCAAACCAAATCCAAACTTCTACGGCGCTCAGCCAAAGATCCAAAAGATCGTGATCAAATTGATCCCGAACACGGCAACTCTTGAGGCGAACCTGCGCTCGGGCACAATCGATGCGGTCTCTTCACTGGGATTCACATTCGACCAAGCTCTGGCATTTGAGAAAAAAGTGAAGAGCGAAAGCCTTCCTTATGTTGTCGAGTACAAGCCAAGCCTGACCTACGAACACATCGATCTGGATATGGAAAACCCAATCTTGAAAGATGTTAAAGTTCGTAAAGCCCTGGTTCTGTCGATCAACCGCGATGACTTGGTGAAAGCCCTGTTCGATGGCAAGCAAACGCCTGCGATCCACAACTTTGCCAAAATCGACCCTTGGTACACTGATGATCCAAAAGCCATCACCGTTTATCCTTACAGCAAGCGCGAAGCTGGCAAAATGTTGGATGAAGCTGGCTGGAAAATGGGTGACGACGGTTACCGCCACAAAGATGGCAAAAAATTATCTCTGCAATTCATGACTACAGCTGGAAATAAAATCCGTGAGACCGTTCAGACTTATCTGCAAGGTCAATGGAAAGCGGTCGGCATGGACATCGTGATCAAGAACGAGCCTGCTCGCGTGTTCTTCGGCGAAACAATGCGTAAGCGCAAGTTCGGTGCGATGGGCATGTACGCTTGGGTGTCGGCTCCTGAAAGCGACCTCAAGCCTTCATTCCACTCAAGCCAGATTCCAAATCTGAAAAACGGCTGGTCTGGTCAGAACTACTTGGGCTGGTCAAACAAGAAAGTCGATGAGATCTGCGAAAAGATGGAAACTGAGTTCGATTCAAAAAAACGAATCGCTTTGGCTCAGGAATTCCTGAAAGCCTACACAGACGATGTTCCTGTGATCCCTCTGTACTATCGTTCAGATATCGCAGTCAGCCCTCTGGCGCTGAAGAACTTCCGCCTGCCTGGCCACCAGTTCTCTGAAACCAACGAAGCGGAAACCTGGAACATCCAGTAATCCATTTCGGGATGACAAGGAAATCCCCTTTTTTGAGGGGGTTTCTTTGGCAACTGTGAAATGAATTTTTTGAAGAGGTAATGAAAAGTGACCACCTACATTTTGCGCCGGCTGATTCAGACTGTGATCGTGATTCTGCTGCTTTCGTATTTTTGCTTTTTCATCATGACCCTGATGCCAGGGGATCCGGTGGAATTGATGATTCAATCCAACCCGAAGATCACGTCTGAAGACATTGCCCGTCTTCGCACTTTGTACGGCTTGGATCAGCCCGCTTACAAACGCTACCTCACTTGGGCCAAATCCATCACCGAAGGCGATCTCGGCTATTCGCGCACGTACCGAATCCCGGTCTCTGAATTGATCGGCCCGAAATTGATGAATACTTTTATTCTCTCGATGTCGTCTCTGACATTGGCGCTTCTGATCGCCATTCCGCTGGGGGTCCTTTCCGCCTTAAGGGCGGGCACCAAACTGGATTATGCGGTGAACTTCTTCGCCTTTGCGGGCATCTCGGTGCCCTCGTTCTGGCTTGCGATTGTTTTGATTATTATTTTTGCGGTTTGGTTGCAGCTTTTCCCGGCCGGCGGAACTTTCACCATCGGCGCTGACGACACAGGCCTCACCGGTATTTTGGACCGCGCGAAATATCTGGTACTTCCAACTTTGTCTTTGGCTTATCTGCAAATCGGAACTTTCGTTCGCTACACTCGCGCTTCCATGCTTGAGGCCATGCGAAATGACTACATCCGCACAGCGAAGGCAAAGGGTCTTTCTCGCTTGGCGGTCATTTGGAAGCACGGATTCCGCAATGCTCTGTTGCCTTTGATCACAATCGTCACTTTGTCTCTGTCGGGCGTTTTCGGTGGTGCTTTGATCACTGAGACCGTCTTTGCCTATCAAGGTGTTGGAAAACTTGTTTACGATTCGATCATCGGGAATGACTTTAACGTCGCGATGGTGAGCTTTATCATTTCCGTCACCATGGTTCTGATCATGAATCTTTTGGCTGATATTTTCTACGGTTTCGCCGATCCGCGAATTTCGTTCAAGTAGTGAGGACAAACCACCATGGCTGAACAACAACCACAAATGACCGAAAGAGACCGAAAACAGCTGGAACAAGTTCTTCCGATGTGGAAGATCGTGGCCCAGCAATTCGTCGAGCACCGCATGGCGGTCGCAGGCCTGATCGTGATCTGCCTTTTCGTTTTGATCGCGCTTTGCGCGCCTTTGATCAAGGCCGCAACTGGTTTGGATCCCGAAGCTCAAAATCCATTGAAGCGTTACTTGCCGCCATTCTCGGTTGCGGTGATGCCAGCGGACCAGCGTGAAGATCGCGTAACCCAGTTTGAAAGTCAGCATACCGAGCAAATGCCGGAATTCCATAACCTTTTGATTTCAAAAGGTGTTGTACAGGTTGAAAAACCAGAAGACGCTTTGTACGAGCTGATGAAGAAAGATCTTCCGGATATCCGCACAAGCCTGGCCAGCGTTGACCACCCGTTTGCCAAAGAGCTGCTTGAGCAGACCAAGTCTTTTGAAACTCGCCACGTTTTCGGAACAGACGAATTGGGCCGCGACGTTTTGATTCGTCTGGTTTACGGAACCCGTGTTTCCATGGGTGTTGGTGTCATGGTTGCGATTTTCTCGGCGATCGTTGGATTGTTGATCGGCGCTTTGGCCGGTTATTATGGCGGATGGGTTGATACAGCCCTTATGCGTGTGACAGATGCCTTGTTGTCATTGCCAATCATGCCGTTCTTGATCGTCATTGCGGCGATTGACTTGAACAAGATCCCCGTCTTCAAATCCCTGGTCGGATCTGAAAACGAAAGTATTGTGAAGATGGTTGTGATCCTTCTTTTGTTCTCATGGATGACGATCAGTCTTCTGGTTCGCGGAAGCATTCTGTCTTTGCGCGAGCGCGAGTTTATCTTGGCCGCGAAAACTTTGGGTGCGAAAGACTCGACAATTATTTTGCGTCATATGTTCCCGAACGTGATCGCGCCGATGCTTGTGTCTGTGACTTTGGGTGTGGGTAACGCGATTCTTTTCGAATCCGCACTGAGCTTCTTGGGTCTAGGTATTCAGCCGCCGACTCCAAGCTGGGGAAACATGCTTTTCAATGCGCAGGAGCTGATTTCCGAGGCTCCGTTCCTGGCTTTCATTCCGGGGCTCTTGATCCTTCTGACGACCATTAGCTTCAACTATTTGGGGGATGGTTTGCAGGATGCGATCGATCCGAAGGCGATTCGCCGCTAAAAGCGGCTTCGCGCTTTTGCTTGCTCTCTCAAAGCCTGGCGGAAGCTGGGCTTTTTGTTTTTTGGGTTCTATTAGTCGTCATTTGGTTCTCTTGCCGTCCTTGGCGCTGCATGCTGGCTATTCGCGCATCCATGCGCTCACCCCTTCGGCCACGGGGGCGCAGC
>CBIHPB010000347.1:0-4112 GCA_966211485.1 uncultured Bdellovibrio sp. | reverse complement strand
TTCAACACACCGCTTAGAGAAAAGTAGCCAGGCACCTTTTAGTAATTCGCAACACGCACAAGCTTCTGCGTCCACCCGCGGATGCTCGACAAGACTCCCTCGCGGGCGTGGTCGAACTGCACTCCGTAAGACTTGTTCTCTTCGCTCCAGACGATGTGACCTTGCACCTGGACGCTTTCCTTGCCGTCTGGGCTTTGGATGCTCATCGTGAGGATTCCGCCCTTTTCCAGCATCGTGTTCGCTTCGAAAGACAGACCGCCCTCGGAGATCGTGCGCATGTGACCGACCAGCTCGCGGCCGTCGACATTCAGACGGATCGCCGAGTTCATTAGGAAGCGATCGTACTTACGTCGCTGAACCGTACCTGGACGAGCCCGCATCACCTGCCAAACAATCAATGGACACAACGTCAAAGCCACCAACGTCGCCAGCATTCGCATCGACATCGGACCTTGTCCGTCGCCGCCGCTACCGTACAACAGCGCCGTGCTGACAGTTCCGCAACCTTTTGGTCCGCTTTGAGCTGCCTCGCCTTCCGCTGCGCTGGCAGGGCTACGAGACTCGGCCTTGTACTCGGGCTGATAAGAAGCGGTTGAAGCTTGCAGACGAGCCGCCGAAATTGCGTCATAGGCATCGGCACGGCCCTTCGAATAAACTTTCGTCGACAATCCATTCACCTGGGTTGCCGAATTCAAGATCAGGTTTTTAACCTGATAACCAGTCAAATTTGGAGCTTCACGCAGAACCAAAGCTGCCAAGCCCGATACGAACGGCGTCGCCATACTGGTTCCCGACATAAAGCGATACTGATCACCTGGCACCGAGCTCAGGATCGAAACCCCTGGAGCCGCCACGTGAACTTTGCTTGGACCGTAGTTTGAGAATGAAGCCAAGTTGTCAGCATCAGTCGTGGCTGCGACCGTGATTTGGCCTGGCACCGGATAGTTAGCCGGATACATGCTGACCGAGTCATTGTTCTTACCATAGTTACCAGCCGCCGAGACGACGACCACTTTGTGTTCGTAAGCGTAAGTCAAAGCATCGTGCAAAGCTTGGCTGTAGTTAGAGCCACCCCAAGAATTGTTGATGACCTGCGCTCCGTTATTCACAGCATAGTAAACAGCGGCAACCGCATCCGAAGTCGATCCGGAGCCATCTGCACCCAAAAACTTCAACGCCATAATGCGAATTTTCGCCGGCTCCCAAGTGGTTGGGAAAATATCTTGGCCGACTCCCAAGACGATACCGGCCACGTGTGTTCCGTGCTCGTCATCATCCATTGGGTTGTTGGATTTGGCGTGAAAATTCCATCCGTAAATATCGTCGACGTAGCCGTTGCCATCATCATCGACGCCGTTGCCAGCGATTTCGCCAGGATTTCTCCACATCGCACCTGAATCATGGAAGATCAAGTGATTGTAATCGACACCGGTGTCGATGATCGCAACGATTGGCTTTTCAGTCACCTGAGCAAGTGTGGCCTCGATTGGCCAAGCTTGCTCGACACCGACGTTTGCGTAGTTCTGAACGTAAGTGTCACCCGACTGCATTTGCTCGCGAACGTCATCCAAGCTCATGGATTGGCTGGATGCCAGGCTGTCTTCGTCGCTCTTATGCAAAAGCCAGTTGGGCTCCGCGTATTCGACAGACGGATCTGCCTTCAACTCTTGCACAGTCGCCAAAACGTCGCCGCCGGCCTTCAGGCTCAAACGGTGAATGTTCATGGCAGAAAAAGAACCTTTGAGAGCAAGTTTGGAATTTAGTTTGCTAAAGAATTGCGCATTGGAGCTCGAAGAGGACTTCCCCTTCAACTTCACGATGACTTCACCTGGAACGTAATCCAAGGCATGGGCGACCTGGACCAGGCCGCAGCAAATAACAAGAGACGCCGACAATATGCGTGTCCGAATTGTGTGCAAGCGATATGGCACCAAAGAGCCTCCTGTGTGACTCTTTCTTCATCGGATCAAAGTCTAGGAAACTGGAGACTTTCGTCCACATTCTCGTCATTTCTCAAGCTGGTATGTTTATTTTCAGAACACTGACTCGATCAAATACTGCCCATTGTCTCAAATTGAGATTAAGATAAAAAACATGCGCGCCTTCAATCGAATTTTCTTCCGCGGACTGATCACTTTACTCCCGATCGCGATCACGATTTACATCGTTTATAGCGCCATCGTTATCCTGGAAAATCTCCTGGGATCAATGCTCCGACAGGTTCTGCCGGAATATATTCCGGGCCTGGGACTGCTTTTAACGCTGGTTCTGATTTTCTTATTTGGGCTGCTTCTCAATAACCTGATTACGGCTCGATTTTTGACTCTGATTGAGGCACGCCTGGTGCAGGTTCCGTTTATCAAAGCGATCTATTCTCCTCTGCGGGATTTGATGAATCTCTTCAATCGCGGCGAATCCGGCGAAATGAAAAGTGTGGTGCTGGTGAAGGTCGGCGACACGGGTGCCATGGCCATGGGTGTTGTCACGCGCGAGTACTTTCGCGATTTGCCGTTTACCAACGACATGACGGACAAAGTTGCGGTTTATTTTCCGCTGTCTTACGGTTTGGGGGGCTATACGCTTTTGGTGCCAAGACATCTGATCACTCAGGTGAATTTGCCGATCGAGCGCGCCATGAGCTTGGCCATCACCGGCTGGGTGAAGGCGGATATCCAGAATGAAGGAGACCACTCGTGAAAGAATCCAGAACCGTCATCAACCGCGCGCTGGAAATCAATCTCAACCCGCAAATCTACGGCACCTTCGCTGAGATCGGAGCGGGACAAGAGGTCGCCCGATTTTTCTTTCAGGCGGGCCGTGCTTCTCAGACGATTGCCAAAACAATTTCGGCTTACGACATGATCTATAGTGACGAGATCTATGGCAAAGAGGCCAGTGGCCGCTATGTCTGCGAATCTCGTCTGAACAAGATGCTGGATAAAGAGTTCAACCTCATGCACCGCCGTTTGGATGCGACTCGAGGCTCGAACACTTGCTTCTTTGCCTTCGCTAACACAGTCGCGACCGGCGACGGTGTGAAACGACAAACCCATGGCTGGATGGGAGTGCGCTTTCAAACCCGCCCCGGTGGCGAGGCCAACGACATCATCATGCACGTTCGCATGCTGGATAAATTTCGCCTGCAACAACAAGAGAACATCGGGATCCTGGGCGTAAATTTGGTGTACACAGCCTTCACTTCGATCCAATCCCCTGAAGGCATTTTGGATTCTTTGGTCGAAAATATCAAAGAAGGCCAAGTCGCCATCGACCTGATCCGCTTCAGCGGGCCCGATCTCAAGCACATCAACAATCACCTGATGAATCTCGAGCTGGTGCGAAAAGGATTGGCGGACGCCGTGATGTTCGGCCCGAACCAAGAGATCCTCACCATCTCGGACGAGCTCTTTCAAAAATCCGTGATCATTCAGCGCGGAACTTATCGTCCGGTGACGACGACCCATCTGGATGTTTTGGATAAAGGCATCGAGCAATTCAAAAAAGACTTCCCCGAAGATTCGAAAAAAACCATGGTGCTATTCGAGCTCACCATGCAAAACCTGATGCAAAACGGTCACCTGCAGGAAAAAGATTTCTTGGACCGTGTGACCTCACTTTGCTCGCTGGGACACAACGTTTTGGTTTCGAATTTTTTCCTGTTTTACCGTTTGAAACGCTTCCTTCGCTCGTACACACAAAAACCCATGGTGCTGATCATGAGCGCCTCTCATCTCCCCTATCTCTTCGACGAAAAGCACTATGCCGATCTGGAAGGTGGATTGCTGGAAGGCCTGGGAAAACTTTTGGACAACAAGACCCGCGTTTACATTTACCCGCACAAGACAGACAAAGCTTGCACAACGACAAAGAGTTTTTTCCCGGATCCGAAGGCTCTGCCCGTTTACCAATACTTCCTGGCGCAAAAGCAGATCTCGGATATTTCAGGCTGCGAGGAAACGGAAGAGTACCTGCACTCGGATTTTGTGCGCGATATGATTCTGAAGAAGGATTTGAAGTGGGAGAAGCTTGTGCCACCCAAGGTTCGAGATCTCATTAAAAAAGAAAATCTGTTTAATTTCTTCTAAAAAGTGCCAGGCCCTGTTGACGGATAC
>CBIHPB010000346.1:0-4122 GCA_966211485.1 uncultured Bdellovibrio sp. | reverse complement strand
CTCGGCCATCTCGGCAAGCCTCGCCAACCTATGAGAGGGACTGCGTTTTTTCCACTCTTGCGCCTGATCTTTGATCCACTTTCGGTAGGATTGGTAGCTGTAGATATTGCTCATATTGTAATTATATTTTAATTAATTATTTCATTACAAATTAATTAATCATCAGTGGCAAACAGGTCCAGCTTTTTATAAAACCCCCTTCGAAGTTAACCACACACACCTCTCAAAGGAGTTTTTATGAAATCACTCGTTATGTCCCTGATCCTGATCTCAATGGCCTCTGTTGCTTCGGCTCGTATACCGCAACAACCTCTGGCCTCTGTTCTGCGCATCACCACTCATGTTATGTTCGCGCCTCCTGAAATTCGCGGAACTTACAATACTGTCGTAACGAAAGATGGTTTGATTCTGAAAATCGACAACAAAGGCAACAAGTCCGAAATCGCAAAATTATCTCCTGCAGCCGTTGCCAGCTTGCTGGGTAAAATCGAAGAAGTTCAGCCAGGCGAATTGGTGAAGGAAGGCGACGGCCCTGGATGCCTGGACGTCCCAACGACAAATACATTTGTTGTCAAAGCCAATGGCTCTGAAGTCCACGTCATCCAGAATGCGAACTGCCAGTTTTCGGCCCTCGAATCAGCTTGGGAAGTGCGTGAAATCGCTGAAAGCATCGAAAACTTGGCACACATCCTTCGTTAATCGAATCTTGATATCGAACCTGGATTTAGACAAGTGGGGAATGATTTCAAAACTCATTCCCTCTCTCTAGAGGGAAAACTCGCAATCGGGTATAAATAGACCCTTATGAAAACCTTCATTTTTTCACTCTTAGCGATCCTGATTTTCGGACTTGCTGGTTTCGCCAAACAACCCAAAGTGGTGATCCAGCCACATGTGGTGACCCAGCCGAAACTGACGACAGATGTGATCGAAGGCCTCATCAAAGACCGGCCGACTCTTCTGATCGGCGACTGGAACAGCTCGGGCGCGCCTGAATTGCCCTACACTCCGGACTATGAATATTCGTACAAATGCCAAGCGCAGATGACGGATGGCTTAAATTATGGCCAGGGTTCTCAAAAATATAAGATCTATGCTGTAGCCGCGTTTTCCATCAGCAATGGATCTCATACGATCAAGACTGAAGACCTCACTTGGTACACAAAAAAACGCTTTGCTGGAAACAAGGTCATGGACTCGGATGACAAGCTTCCTTTCTCCACCGATGGCAGCCGCATCACATTTGGGATCAAACGTGGAGAAACGATCGAAGAAGATCGCACTTTCTTGTCGGTGTATCTCGAGCAATCTCTTGGCTCTATCATCGCGATGGAATCTAAAATTTCTCGGGGCCAGCGCTGGGATCCAAGCATCGAAGCGATTGTCCATACGGATTTGAGATCCAGCGACGGCAAACCGACAGCCAATCTGGTCCTGCAAGTCGACTGCGATAAAGAACGTTAGACTTGATTCACTGGCCGGCGATTTTATCGCGGACTTGGTAGCATAAACTGGTGCCTGGCACTCCAAAGGCGCCTTGCTCGGTAAAGACATAATTCATGTAGATCTGGCCGCTTTCACGCCACATCTTTTTTCCAAGTAATTTTCCGTTTTCGAATTTGGCGAACATCGAAACAGCGCCCGAGCTGTACCACTCCCAGACTTCGCCATCCATCTGCCCGTTTTTAAACTCGTGATGAAAGCGGCGCTTTCCATCCAGAAACCAGCCCTCATGAATGCCGACTTTTTTACCGGCGTGATGATGGCGACGGGCAACGATTTGGCCTGATTGCGCGAACTCTTCTTCGAGGCCCTCTTGCAGGCCGTTTTCGTACTCGGTCTTTCGAACCGTTCCGATTTGCGGAAAATGCTCTTCTAAAATTCCGGTGAAGCGTTGGCCTTTATAAAGCAGGTCATTGCCCTTGAATGTGACTTCCGGGCTGGGTCTGGTGGCATGCTTGGTACACGCCACGGACGCTAAAAAGAGAAGAATCAAAAAGTATTTCATTGTGTCAGTGTCTTGGCGTCTCGAACCAGCTCTTCAAGAGAGGAGACCATACGGCCTTGGTAGATGCCGCGCAGTTTTTGCTCGCCATCCAACAAGTAAACATTTTCCGAGTGAAGAAAGTCTTCAGGAGTCAGCTTTTGCACCTGATTTTCTTTTTCAGAAAAAGTATCAGCGCCTAGACTTTCGCGGGCCAGTTTGTAGATCTGACTGCGATCGCCTGTCGCCAAACGCCAGCGCTTGTAATCGATATGATTTTTCCGTGCGTATTCGGTCAGCTTGGCCGGCGTATCTTTTTGCGGCTGTACGGAAAAAGACAGCATGATAAAGCGATCATAATTTTGAATCTTCTCTTGCACCGCCCGCAGATTGTGCGTCGTCATCGGACAGATTCCCGGACATGTCGAATAAAAGAATGAGACGATCGCCACTTTTCCTTTCAGCATATCCTTGCTGACCGTCTGGCCTTTTTGATCCTTCAGCTGAAAAGCATCCAGTGATCGCGGCGCAGGCTCGCCTTCCGTTTTCCAGACGGGTCGGAAATCTTTTCCGACCAAATAAGGAAGCCCCGGACCCGAGTCGTTGGCCAGGGCTGACATTTCGGCGGGATACTCTTGCGAAATCGGCGTCCTCTTTTCACAGGCAACCGAAAATGAAGCCGCGATCAAGCCGAACAAAATCAGACGAGATCTCATTGAGTCGATCCTTTAGTGCCGCGGAAATAAGTTCCCAGCATATAACCATTCACGCCTGTTCCATTGCCGACGTGATAGCAGTATGTTCCCGAAGGAAAATCCGTCGTCGTGCAAGAAACCGTGTGCGTGTTGGAATCCAAAGTCGGATAAGTTCCGTTCTGGCTTTTCTTTCCGTAAATCGGATATCCGTCCAGCGCGACTCCGATAAAGTTCGAATCGTCATCGGAAAGATAGAAAGGCTCGGTGTGATGGTGGTACTTTCCGGTGCTTTGCGGGTGGCCGTCGCCATTGTCCATGGTTTGGAATTCAGTTGCCAAGCTATCACCAGGAGCTGCTTGGTTATTGAAAATGCAAACGCCGTATTTGGAAACGCCGATGCAATCCAATCCGGATCCCGAAGTCGCATCCAAGCTTGAAGTTTTCAAAGTTGGGGTTTTTGGAATGGTAAAGGTGATCGACTGAGACGAAATCGTGTTCGGATTTTTTGTACGAGAACTTCCATCTGACAATCCCGTCGTCGGGAAAGTCGTGTTGTTTCCGGATGCGACACTATAGTAGCCCGTCTTATAGGGAGGCAGGTCATTGAGAACGAACACGTAAGTGCTGCTGCAAACTTTCACCGTTACGCAGTGGAAGTTGTTTTTAATCCAGTCCGGAGCGCTGGTTGCAATATTGGTCGTGCAGGTTAGCGATGTCGGCGTATTGATCATGGTCGGCGTTTCCACCACGTCTGTTCCCGTATCACAGGTCTCTGTTGAATCCGTCGTCGTCGAATCGGTTGTCGAGCTTTTGCAATTGACCAAAGCAAGAGTCGCGGCTGCCAAAAGAAGAATCATCTGTTTTTTCATTTGCTCTGCTCCTTCTATTTCTTTTGCTCAGCTGGTGCGTTGGATGGCTTACAAGCCAAAGGCTTTGAAGAATCCGGTGTCCAGCAGGCGCCTTCGACTTTTTGTTTTTCGCGTCCCTCGAAGGAACAGGCGTCGCCGCTATTTTTGCTTTCGCAGGCTTTCAGAGCCTCGGGTGGCGGGGGTCTTTTTCCACCCTCCATAGGATGACCCATGGGTGCCTGCTGGCTTGGACGCGCAGCCGGTGGTTGGGATGAAGGCTGAGATTGAGTTTGAGATTGAGCTATAACTGCAAAACCGGCTAAGAAAACCAACGTGAATAAAAGGCGCTTCATGAGATGCCCTCCTTGGCAGTTCAATGTGCTTTTGACTTTGATTAGCTTAAAAGAAGATTGTGAAAAAAATGTGAATATCGGCGGAAATTTCGAAGGACAGCTCCTTCGTCCAGCACGACCCCATTTGCGCCATTAAAGTTTCAGATCGATTTTCAATGTCGTGCCGGAATGCTCTTCTGCCGATTGACCTGGCAAATTGGTGCCACGATGAATCGTGACATCGCCGCCATAGATATTTGCAA
>CBIHPB010000345.1:0-4141 GCA_966211485.1 uncultured Bdellovibrio sp. | reverse complement strand
AGTGCGGGCTGCACACCTAGCATTTCCTGAATCATGATCGGGAACGCGAAGAGGTTGTTGCGGTAGTCTTGAAGACTGCGAATTCGCGGCATGGTCGTCGTGGCCGAGCGAAGTTTGGAAAGATCTAGGCTGAGGCCCGCGGCCTTATTGAGCGAGTCCGTCAGATCCTGGGAGATTTTGGCCTGTGACGGATTCAGCCGCCCATAGTGTCCAAGAATATCGTACAGTCGTCCTTTGATTTGAATGGGATGGGCGTTGGCAGGCAGCGCTTCCAGCAGATTTATCGTCAGGGATGTCAGATGTTCGCCTTCCAGAAAATAGAACTGCTTTGAAAAGCCAAGCGCATGTTCAACAACCCGAAGGACAAATTTATTTTCAGCCGCACCAGGGGCGAGATCTCGTCTGTAGAGCGTCGAGACAGTTTGGAGGGTTTCAATTAAAGAAGGCTCGATCACCAACCCAGCATTTTGGTTTGTGTGTTCCAGCTGACGAATCAGGGATTCGGCGCGGTCCATTTCCGCATCCATTTGCCGAGACACCCGTTGGGCGGTGTTGCCAAAAAAGCCAGAGGTTGGCGGGTGCAAGATCTGGTTCTGCGCCTGTGGGCAGAGCATGGCGGAATAGGCCGGGGCCGCCATTAAAGTATTCAGAATGAGAAGGCCTGTCCAAACGATGCAAGATTTCACAGCAAGCTCCTGGGTGGTTCTGGATGGGTATTACAAGAGATATGCCGCTGAAATGAAGGGGGATAGGCGTTTTTGGCGGGGGCCGAGCAGGTCCGGCCATAGAGGTGCCGAAAACCGCTGACAGTCTGTGGATCTCTAACACCATTTGAAAATAAAAAACCCGAACTTTTCAGCTCGGGTTTCAATGAATCAATGAATCGGATTGATAAGCCAAATTACTTCTTTTTCTTCGCCGGTGCCGCAGGCGCCGCTTCCTTCTCAGGAGACTTACCCAGCAGGGCGGCTGTCTCCGCTTTGATCTTCTCGGTCTCGGCCTTCATTTTCTCGGCTTCGACTTCGGCGCGAAGGGTGTCGGCCTTCATTTTTGCGGATTCGGCTTTTTGTTTCGAGTCGTCTACTTGCTCCGTGAGCCTGGCCCGCTCCTGTTTGGCTTTTTCCAGTTCAGCCTTCATGCGTTCCATATCGGAATTTGAACGAGCAATCTCACCTTCGCTGTCGGCGATGCTTTTCTTCATCTTGGCGATGTCTTGATTCAATTGCGACAGTTCTTTTCCGTACTGAAGACGCGCTTTCTCGGCTTCGATTTTGGCTTTCTGAGTTTTCTCTGCCGCTTTGGCTTCGTCCTTCTTCACACTCTCATAGTCTTTACGAGTGTCTTCGACTTTTGAGTTCAATTGCTTCAGATCATTCTGGCTGCGAGACAGTTCGTTTTCCAGATTTTCGATATCTTTTTTAGTCTTCTCTTCAGCCTGCTTGATTTTCGCCATCTCGGCTTCCGCACGAGCTTTCTCGGCCTCGGCTTTTTCTTTTTCCGCTTTTGCCTTCGCAGTCGAGGCACTTGCTAAAGTCGTCGTCTTCTGGGCTGCCAATTTCGTGCGCTCGAGATTCGATGAAGCCTCACGCTCTTTGCCACGGGCATCGGAAGCTTCTTTCATCGCCTTCTCGGCCTCTTCTTGAGCGGCCTTGGCTTTGGACTCCATGTCTTTGGCGTCGTTCATTGCGGATTGCATGACTTTTTCAGAAGCTTCTTTTTTCTTTTGAGATTCGTCCCGCAAAGCTTTTGATTTTTCGATGCGCTCTTTTGAAGCGTCCATCTGCTTTTGCGCCAAGCCCTGTTTTTCTTCGGCCAGCTTGGTTTGCTTGGCGTACTCTTCGCTTTCGGCCTTCATGCGGGCTGATTCGTTTTCAGCTTTGGCTTGATCATTTTTAGCCTGAGCTTCCATGGACTTGGATTTTTGGATGGCGGCCTGAGCCGATTCTTTATTCTTATCGCGGCGTTTGGCCTCTTCGTCAGCGCGACGTTTGGCTTCACGGGCGTCAGCTTGGGCGGCTTCGGAATCAGCCAGTGCCTCTTCGGCTTCAACGGCTTTCGAGTCCGTCTCCGCAAATGCGCGATGTCCATAACCTGAAATCAATCCCACCAGAGCCAACGCGGTCACAATCATATTTGATGTCTTCATAGCTGTATCCTCCCACTGCTTAAGTTCCCGTGTTGACTCAGTATATTGGGAAATCCTGCAATCACCAAATCTGTGGAAAGGAATTGGACCTTCTCGGTCCAGGCTGAGACGGGAAGTGACGAGAAAAATCAGTTCGAAATTTAGTGTCAAACTCTTGGTCACTGGGCTCGGCCCCAAATTGTCGGAACTGTCGATGTCCTAAACACGGGATGATTGGCCCAAAGGCCCTGAGGAGTCGATAATTTTTAGAAGAGAGAATTTCCAACCTTTGTCGAGTTTGGCCCCACCATTGCTCTAGTGATAAGCAACCCCCCATAGCGGCCTGGTCCCCCACCCCCCAACCAGGTCGCTTTTTTTTCTCTCATCAAAATCTAGAAAATAAAGACCGCAGAGAAGATTATTCGGTGCCTTGCGCGCTGGCTGGTTTCGCATCAATCGTGCGAGGGCCCGAACCTTTGATCGCATAGGTCTTTGTTGGACACTGCGGGCGATCAGCCATCAGGCTTTGGCTGTAATCTGCGAAAGCGTATCCAGAGATCGTGTGCGAGTCATTGGCCCCGTAAGCCTGGCAGAGATAAGAGACGGGGGCAGATCGTTTCAAAGCTTTCAATTCGCCGGCAACCAATTCACGCACTTCCGAATTTGCCATCAACGAGTTCAGCATCAAATCTGAAGCACCGGCTCCATACACGGGTGTTTTGCCGAGATCCAGTTTGTTCAGGCATTTGTTGCTGGAAAACGCTTTCTCAGTCACACCAAATTTTCCGTAGCCATTATAAGCTTGGGCCACCATCGCCATTTTTTTTGCTGGATCCTCGATGTCTTTGGCCACCGTATTCAGGGCATATTGAAAACGATCCTTCATATAAACTCCGGCGGCCTGATTGAGGATCTGATAACGTTGTTGATCCGGAAGCGTATCGCAAGCTTTGGTCGATGTGATGCCCTTGAGTTGTGCCGTTTGGCAGCAGGGTGTGGCGTCTGGCGTGCAATTTGTTTTGATCAAAGGGGCGTTGCCGGAACCAAAATCCATCAGGCAAAGCCGCACTTCCGGTGCGCCGGCGTCGATGATGATTTTTCTTTTCACTTTTGGTGCATTGATTCTTCTGAGACTCAGTCCCTTGATCGCCTGAGACTCGCAACCCACAAAATCCGCAAAGCCAATCGCATCGATTGGCAGAACTCCATAGCTGGAAGAGTAGCCAATCAGTCCGAAATCTGTGTTTTCACGATTTTGTGTCGGCGGAGCCTCCAGCATTGCAATGGCCAGCGCCAAGTAGGGATCCGTATTGTTCGTAATGGCCGTGCGAACGATATCGGCCAAGCGCTTTTTAACATAGGTGCTGTTTTCTTTCGAGCTGTAGTAACCGTCAATCGGAGTTGAGATCGTCACATGCGGACTTTTGGGATCCGATTTGCGTTTGGCTGAATCAAAACATTTCTGAAAGCCAAGCTTCAAATAACTTTTGCACTCTTCCGAATCTGCCGCCGCTTCGACAGACTCAAAGGATTTCAGCCGGCCTTTTTCGCAGTCGAATTTATATTCGAAAGCCCAAAGGTTCACTGACACCGAAAGGAAAATCAAAAAACTACCGAGCTTCATAGATTTTCTTTTCTGAATTCAAAGCCCACTGGATAACTTGGGGCTTTTCGTCAGCCATGCGAAGGCTCGTCGTGAAAAGGGGAGTCTTTGTCTTGGGATCAAAATCGACCTTGTCGATTCGCCCTTCGATTTGTCCCACCCAACGATAAAAAGATTTCTTAGACTGCTGTTGGAAGACGGCTTGCGAGCATGTGCCTTGTCCGCATTCCATTTTATTGCGGAAAACCAAAGTCTCCGCTTGGCCAGACGGAAAGGATTCTTGCTCAATGTACTTAGGCTGAGATTTCAGAAGACGGGCGGCTGTTTCCAGCAAAAGTTTTTTCGAAACAACAAGTTCTTCAGCAGATGCAGAAAGTGTTGCGAAAGAAAAAATGAACAGCAAAAAAAGAAAG
>CBIHPB010000344.1:0-4163 GCA_966211485.1 uncultured Bdellovibrio sp. | reverse complement strand
CGGATTCCCAGCTATCCATGACTTTGCCCTGGTAACAGAAAAGCTCGGGATCAAATGTTGGAAGATTTTTGCTAAGCAGATTTTCCGCCCGGGCAAATTTCTGATTGGTGACTTTTAAAACTTGGGCCTTCGTCAGCAAATTGAAGTCAGCCAAGGGATCCTGTGGTCCTTTGATTTCGATCGGAGGCGGCAGCATCGGCTCAAATGCGCTAAACACTAGATTCTTGTAACCCAGGTTGACGATTTCTTCCTGCTTGAGATTTTCAAAGCGGAACTGGGTTTGGAATTTTTCAAAATTAATTCCCGAGAAACTCAAAGCCTTTAAAAGCTCCTGTGCCATCTCAGAAATCATCAAAACACCGCGATTGTCTGCATTACAGAAGATCACAAAGCCTTTGCCTTGATCGGGACCGTCGAAGGCATACAAGAACAAAGCGCGGAATCCATCATTCGCGCCCTGATGAAGCATGATTTTATTATCACCAGCTTCCGCTACGAAAACTCCAAGCCCGATCTGACAACCCATAAATTCTCGGGCGCCATGATCCGACCCGAATAGCATTTCCACGGCTGTGTCATGCGAGATGGGACCTGAGCCATCCAGATTTCGGTAAGCTCGTTCCATGTGTTGCAAAAACTGAAGAGTATCTTCGGCCGATCCCATGGCGCCCGCCGCGAAGGCCGGAAACTGCAAGCGGGTGGCTTGAACTTCGGATCCGTCATCCAGATAGCCATGAGCATAGCGATGACCTTTGAGATTGCCTTGCTCGAAGCTGAGATTCTCGAGGCCCAGCTTTTTTAAGAACGGAGTCGTCAGTTCTTGGATGGATTTTCCTTCCATCGCTTCGATCAAATGCTCCATTACCAGAAACCCGCCGCCCGAGTAATTAAATTTGGTGCCGGGTTTATTTCGAACAATCACAGGCTCATACCGATAAGTGCTGTTGCCTGAAATCAGTTCGCTGACGTTGGGCATTTTCTGATCCAGCGAAATGCCGTTCACATAGTGCATGTTCAGCGCTTTGTGATTCATCAGATGCTCAAGTGTGACCTGATCACCCCAAGTCGGGTGTTCTGGTGATTTCAGACGAAACTGACTTTTTGTTTTCGCTAAAAGCGAATTCACCGATGTGGTCAGCGGGATCTGTTTTTGTTTGAAATATTCAATCGCAAAGCAGCTGCCGAGGGTTTTACTTAACGAGGCCAGCTCAAAGAAAGTAGCCTTATCCGCCTGGCCAAAGGCCAAAGCCTGAATACCATCATGGCTTGCGATCGCAAGGCTTGCGCCCTTGACCTGATATTTCTCGACCAGTGTTTGAAGCTTCTGTGTTCCCGAATCATGCGGCCGCTCGGTGATGCGCTTATTTGTAATTTCCCACAGCGCTTCGCGGGCCAATGTCAGCTCTTGCTCTTTACTTTGCTGAGATCGCTCTTTCAGCTTGGCCAAAAGCTCGGTGCCTGTTTTTCCTTTAGCGGAAATCAGAAATTTAAAGCCAAACTTCTTCCAGTATTGCTCGCCCATGGTTTTGAGCTCGCTTTTGATTTTTTCCTCTTCATTGAAGACCAAAGCTTGTTCTCTGGCCGCCATCGCGTCCAAGGTCTTTTTGCTTTCGCCGATATTTCCGTGAAAGCTTGCGGCCTCGATAATCTGATCCTGGGTGAACCCCATGATCAGCTGACGAGCAAAGCTTGAATCATAAAATGTGGTCGCGGCCATTTTCTCTGCAAACGCCTGGCAACCGCACATTTCAAAATAGTAATTAAATTTTTCCACGAACGAGCTTGTTTGATATTTACCGGCATCGATTTTCTTCAGCGCCTTTAGTGGCTCGGGCGACTGGCGGATGGAATCGACTGTGAACGGCATCAAAAGCTCGGTCGCAAATTCAACCGGGTTTTCGGCTGTCATCAGCTGGACCATCAGTTCAAATGCAATTGGGTACCACTTTTCCGTTCGGGAATCCCATTTTACTTGCACGATTTTTTGATCGTTCGACAAATCTTTACGGATAAAGTGCAGCTCTTCATGTGCGATTCGCAAAAAATCTGACAATGCAAATCGGCCATGCCGAATTTCGTGCCAGACTTCCCAGCGCGAGCGCTCGGCTGTGGCCAGATCATCCATCACGCGCACAGGGACTTGATTGACAGTTGCAGGCAGGGCCACGCAACCATTTCCGCTCAGCCAGTCGGTGATGTACTGCAAAGACTGAAACACATTGTAGCGAATTTCATCTGGATGATTGTTGGCGATAAAATCCGACTCTTTAATATCCGCCACCAAAAGCGAACGCACATAGTTCGGATCGTCGATATCGAGACCCTCGATGTCTGCGCCCTCTGTGAATCGCAAAATATCCTGCGCGTGTTGGGCCTGCAAAAGTTCCTGGGTCAGTTTGAAAAGAGGATCTTTGTTGCCTTTTTTATAGAAGCCCCAAGCTTCCACAATCGCCAGTCCCAAGCGCACAAAATCCGGATGAGCCACCCAAAATCCCGTCAAATCCCGCTTTAATTGCGTGATCACGTCCTTGAAGAAACCTTTCAGTGTGATCTGAAAAGAATCCCCCTGAATGTCGCCACTCAAAGGCAAAATGCCGTACATCCCACCCACTTTGATTCCGCCGCGCGAGCCGACCACATCGGCGAGTAGTCGGTGAGAGGCTTTGATATACTTGATGACGATTTCTGGATCGGCTTTGACCGGAATCCGGTAATTGCCATCTTCTTTGAACACGCGCGCCGTCGAGGCCAGATAGTCATGCCAACCAAGACTTGCACCGACAAAATACGGATCAAGAGCATCCATGATTTCATGCGCTCGTAAAATCGCCCGCGGATTTTCCAGCACGATCATCAATCTGACAGTTCCAAGTTTGTAACTTGGATGAAGCTTTTGAATCATCGCTTCGGCATGGGTGATCATTGTGTGGATGTATTTTGCTTCTTCTTCGTTTTCAAGTTTCGGAACGTAGAAGGCTAAGGCCTCTGGATTGTTCCAGTTTCGAAAGAGATGCAGACCAAAATCATACAGATGCAGCGGAATCGGACTGCCTTTGTAAAACAAAAACGTACAAGGCAGTGCCAGGCCTGGGAATCGCTTGATCGGAGCTGAGAGATGATCCGCCGCCAGCTCATACTTTTTCTCGCCCTCTTGCTCGCGCACGGTTTTTTCAAAACAGTCCGTCAGATTTTTTCCGGCCGAGACCAAGTCTTCCCGCAGTGGTGTTTTCGAGTCCTCGTCATCCGCACCCCATTTCGGAACGCTGGTGTGAGTTTTGAGAAGCTCTTCCACAATCGCGGGTTCGCCCTTGAGTTTTCGGTGGTAGGCATTCATGGCATTGACGGCCATCTTTGCACTGTCCGGTGGGCCGAACAGGGTCACATGCGGACCCTTCAGGAATTCCGGAATCGGAGCAATTGGTTTTCCGCCAGGCTTTGCGTAGTTTTCAGTTTTAGGCCCGATGACAATACGGCCATTGGCATCTTCCAATCCCAAAATCGTTTTATAATCAGGATCCAAAAGATCGCGGCCCAGCTTTCGATTAAATTCAAAGGTGGCTTTGACCCGCTCGTCGATAAATTTACGGTCGGCTTGTCTTTGCACCAAAACCTTTTGCAAGTCAGGCACAAGCTTTGTGTAAAGCTCGGCCAGAAACTGAAAAGACTCTTTGTTCTCAAGACTGCCGGCTAGTTTTGGGGCAGGGCCGACTTCTGAAAGTCCGGCGACACCTGCAACAGGAGTGCTTTGGGCGAGAAGATGCTTGGCCAAACGTGGTGAAATGTAGTCGTGATAATAGGGAATCTCGAATTTTGACATGCGCTTTAGAGTCTTTTCAGTTTTAACTGCCGCGATAGGTGCTGTAGCCGTAAGGGTTCAGCAAAAGCGGGATGTGATACTTTCTTTGAGTGTTTTCGATTTGAAACATCACGGTGGCGTCGACAAAGAAAGGGGTCAGTTTGTTTCGTTTGAAATAATCAGCGATCTGAAACTGCAGTCGGTAAGTTCCGGCTTCGGCCGGGCAATTAAAAGCGATGCGGCCATCGGTGTTGGTTTTTTCAAGTCCAACTTTCTGCCAAGCTTCGCCACTGGCCGATTGAAGCTTCTTTTCCAGTTGAACGGTGATTCCTTCGGCGGGATTTCCTAAACTGGTATCAAGAAAGTG
>CBIHPB010000343.1:0-4169 GCA_966211485.1 uncultured Bdellovibrio sp. | reverse complement strand
TTCTATGTTCTGCCGGTTTTGATGGCTGTCTGTATGTTCGTCCAACAAAAGATCACGCCAACCACGATGGACCCAACTCAAGCAAAGGTGATGCAGTTCTTGCCTCTAATTTTTGCTTTGATGATGGTGAACCTGCCGTCGGGTCTGACGCTTTATATTTTTATCAACACTCTGTCTGGAATCGTTCTTCAGCAGATTTTCATGCACGATCGCGCAACTGCTAAAACAGCAAAAGCCGCGAAAGCTTAATAGGGGGAATTGGTATGTCAGGATTTTTTAGCAAACTATTCGGTGGCGGGAAAAAAACAAAAACGGGCGGATCTGAAGTTGAAAACTTGGTCAGCTCGACAGTTGAAGGCTTGATTGAAAAATCTGGCTTTGAACTGAGCTTCGAAGTCGAAGGTGGCACTGACGATCAGGGAGAACCTCAAATCGTGATCGAATTCACAGGTGCTGACGAAGACATTTTGAAGGACAAAGAAGGCCAGATGATCGATGCGATTCAGCTGTTCCTGAAACGCGTGATCCAGCACCACTTCCCAGAAGATCGCACTAACATCGTGATCGACTGCAATGGCTATCGTGAAGAATCAAGCCAGGCACTGATCGATTTGGCTGAAAAGCTCAAGGGTATTGCTTTGGAAAAGGGAAAATCAGTTTATTTCCGCGCCTTGCCTCCGAAGGATCGCAAGATCATTCACCAACACCTGGCGGGTGACGAGCGTGTGAAAAGCCGCTCGATCGGTGATGGTCTTTACAAGAAGATCAAAATCTATCCGGTGAAAGCCCACAACAATCAGGCTGCTCACCATGAGGCTTTGGAAGAGACCGCCGAGTAATTGAAAGTTTTGAAAATGAATTTCAAAAGCGATCTTGAGACGGAGCTCTTAAGATCGCTTTTTTGTTTTTGAGGGTACGCGTGAATAAAGACCGAGATTTAGACACAATATGCGCAGTCTCGACTCCTTCCGGAATCGGCGGGATCTCTGTTATTCGTGTCAGCGGTCCTATTGCTTACAGTGTGACCCGTGCCCTTTGCGGATTTCTTCCTGAAAGAGGGGAATCACACCGAGCTTATTTTGGGACCTTAAAGTCATTGAAGACCGGGACTGATGGCGACGCAATTGATGAAGTGGTCGTGACTTACTTCCAAAAGGGTCGCTCTTTTACCGGTGAGGAAACGACCGAAATTTCCTGCCATGGAAGTCCGTCGATTGCTCGGCAAATTTTGGAAGAGCTTTTTCTGGCAGGCGCGCGCGCTGCGGACCGTGGGGAGTTTACCTACCGCGCCTTTATGAATGGCCGCATGGATTTGGTTCAGGCCGAAAGTGTTTTGTCCTTAATTGAAAGCCAGTCTCGGCAGTCGTCTCAGCAAGCTTTGCGGCAATTGCAGGGACATCTTTCGAAACAGCTGGAAAAAATCGAAAATGATTTGATCTGGTGTTTGGCGCATATCGAAGCCTCGATTGATTTTTCGACCGAAGGTCTTGAGGTCGTCGAAGAAAACGTGCTTTTGGATAAGGTTTTGGGCCTGCAAAAGCAGATCGAAAAACTGGTTCAAAGCTTTCAAACTGGCCGTATCCTGAAGGACGGATTCCAGTTGGTTTTGACCGGCATTCCAAACGTCGGAAAATCGAGCCTTCTGAATTTGCTGGTAGAAGATGACCGAGCCATTGTCACAGATGTTCCGGGGACAACTCGTGATCTGATCGAAGCATCCTTCATGGCTAAGGGGTACAAGGTTAATGTGGTAGACACCGCGGGACTTCGACAGTCGCAGGATCAGGTCGAAAAAATCGGGATCGAACGAAGTTATCAGGCCCAAAAAGCCGCTGATGGGATTTTCTTCGTTTTTGATAGCTCAAAGCCCCTTTCAGACGCTGAAATTAAAGAACTTTCGGCCTTAGATATGTCTCGGACCTACCTGATTGGAAACAAGAAGGATTCGGGTCTGGAAACAGTCGAAAAACGTATCGAAAACCTGCAAAAACAGCTGAATTCCGTCCAAAAATTACAGGGTTTTTCGTCATTGCCGAAAGACAAGATTCAAATTGTCTCGGCTTTCGATAAAACAGATGGCGATCGTTTGAAAGAGATCTTGGTTCAAAACCTGGGCGAGTCCCAATTTGAAGACCAAGCGGTGATTTCACAGGCTCGGCATTTTGAAAATCTCTCGCAAGCGCAAGAGAACATGATCGAAGCTTACGGGCTTGTGAAGTCGGGTGCAAGCCCCGAGCTGACAGCTCTTTCAATGAAAGAAGCCTTGCTGCGGGTGCAGGAAACCATCGGCAAGCGTTTCGATGATCAGATTATGGACCGCGTATTTAAAGAATTTTGTATCGGAAAATAAGAGAGCGAAATGCGAAAACATGATTTTGATGTTGTGATCGTAGGTGCCGGACACGCTGGCGTAGAAGCAGCACTTGCCTCTGCTCGTCTTGGTCTTTCAACCGTGATGGTCACAACAAATACGGATCGCATCGCTTACATGAGCTGCAATCCTTCGATTGGCGGATTGGCCAAGGGCCACATGGTTCGCGAGATCGATGTGATGGGTGGCGAGATGGGTTTGGCTGCGGATGCAACATGCATTCAGTTCAAGCGTTTGAATTCTCGTAAAGGTCCTGCGGTTCGCGGATCACGCGTTCAAAGTGATAAACACCTTTATTCCCAGTACATGACTGCGAAACTTTTGAATCAACCGAATTTGACCGTGAAGCAAGCCGAAGTGAAGCGATTGATTTTGGATGGCGACCGATGTGTCGGCGTTGTTCTGCACGATGGTTCTGAGATTTTCTCTCAAGCAACAGTGATCACGACCGGAACTTTCATGAATGGCGTAATGCATGTGGGACTGACTCAAACTGCAGGGGGCCG
Organism: uncultured Bdellovibrio sp.; assembly: GCA_966211485.1. Taxonomy (GTDB): domain Bacteria; phylum Bdellovibrionota; class Bdellovibrionia; order Bdellovibrionales; family Bdellovibrionaceae; genus 21-14-0-10-47-8. Next base: position 1,292 of record CBIHPB010000343.1, on the reverse strand, counting down.
GGTTGGTGATCAGGCCTCGGTTGGCCTGTCGGATCAGCTTCGTGAATTTGGGTTTACTGTACAGCGTTTGAAAACGGGGACTCCGGCCCGTTTGCATAAAGATAGTATTGATTGGAGTCAGACGATTCCTCAATATGGCGACGAAAAGTTCTTTCCATTCAGTTTCCGAAGTCCAAACGCCTATCAGCTGCCACAAGTGGCATGTTTTCTGTCCCGGACTACCGAAAAAACGCACGAAATTATCAGAAAAAACCTCGATAAGTCGCCTATGTATTGCGGGCTGATTGAGGGAAGTGGTCCCAGATACTGCCCTTCGATCGAAGATAAGGTTGTTCGATTCGCCGAGCGGGACAGTCATCAAACTTTTCTAGAGCCTGAAGGATTGAATACGGACCTGATTTACCTGCAGGGGATTTCGACCAGTCTTCCAGAAGATGTTCAGATGGATTTCCTGAAAACCATTCCGGGCCTCGAGAATGTGAAGGTCGTACGTTATGGTTACGCAGTTGAGTACGACTTCATCGAGCCGACCCAAATCTGGCATCGATTGGAAACTCGTCCAATTCAGAAATTGTTTTTGGCCGGTCAAATCAATGGAACCAGTGGATATGAAGAGGCAGCTGCGCAGGGATTTATTGCCGGCGTGAATGCAGCTTTTTCTGTTTTGGATCGCGACGAATTCGTTTTGTCTCGTGATCAGGCTTACATTGGTGTGTTGATCGATGATCTGGTGACCAAGGGAACCCGTGAACCCTATCGCATGTTCACCTCTCGCGCGGAACATCGTCTAATTCTGAGAGAAGATAATACTATCGACCGCTTAGGCGATGTTGGTGCTTCGCTTGGTTTAGTTGGAGATGAAGGAAAGCGGCGCTTGGAGACCCTGAAGAGCTCGCGCGCCCAATTGCTGGGGAAATTGCGAGAAACGAAGATTTATCCGACTGCAGAAATTCAAGATAAGCTCACGCAGATTCCAACTCCAGTTTTAGGTAAGTCCATTACATTCGAAGAGTTGCTTCGTCGATCAGAGATCGACAGTTCGCATCTTTTGGGGCTTGGTTTTGAGCTGGAGTTGGATCCAAATGTCTGTGAACCCGTCGAAATCGAAGTGAAATATTCGGGTTATGTAAAACGGCAGATGGAGTTGATTGCTCAATCAAAACGCTTGGAAGATTTGTCTCTTTCCGAGACGTTGAATTACCGTGAGATTCGCGGTCTCTCGAATGAAGAAATTGAGAAACTGTTGAAGGTCAAACCTCGGACTTTGGGACAAGCTCAGCGTATCAGCGGAG
>CBIHPB010000342.1:0-4176 GCA_966211485.1 uncultured Bdellovibrio sp. | reverse complement strand
AGAACCAGAACGCAGATCTTTACAATCTGTCGATTTTGCGCGCGGGCCGAATCACCAAAAGCGATCTGGAAAAAACTTTGGCCTCTCAGCGCTTCACCTACGAGTTCAAGGTCTCTGTCGATAAGAATAAATCTCCGGGTCAAATGAAGCATCACTACATGCCGGAGATTCCTTTGGTGCTGATCCGCTCGAAAAGTCTTTTGGACGGTGAAGTAATCGCGCAAGCGGAAAAGAAAATCAAAGAACTTCCAGATTCTGTCGAAGGCGTTGAACTGCGAAAGCCGCAACAGATTCACAAGGCGGTCGAGCTGAAACTTCCCGAAGATGCCTATTTGGCGGCTCGCGCTTTTTATTCTGAGCTGCGAAAACTGGGAGAGTCCTCGGGTGCGGATCTGATCTATTTCCGACTGAAGGCGTTCCACATGGGCGAAGATTGGCAGGCGCTGGTTGATCGCTTGACGAAGGCCTCTTCACTGATTTTAGACTAGGGTCTTATGAAATTTCTGTTGGTCGCATTTCGCTCGGTTCTTTTTTCCATCGCCGTCGTGGCCTACGTTGCAGTTTCATTATTTTGGCGGGTTTGGACACGAGATCAGGTTCGACGACGACATCACTACACGCACACAGTTTCTTTTTTCTGCCGCTTTGCTTTGTGGTTTATGAATTTTCATGTGCGGACGATCAATCAGCCACCAAAAGATCAGCCCTTTCTTCTGGTAGGTAATCACTTGGGCATTTTAGACATTCTGGTTTTGTCTGCCTCGCATCCCACGCTTTTCATCACATCGGTGGACATGCGGGAAACAGCAGGGCTTGGTTTTCTGACCGAAATGGGTGGTTGTCTGTATGTCGAGCGCCGAAACCGACAAAATATTTTGAACGAGATCGGTGAAATCCGCACAGCCTTGCAGCAGCAGTTTAGCGTGGCCCTTTATCCAGAAGGCACCTCGACCAACGGAGAGATGGTTCATCCATTTAAGAAAAGCCTGCTGACGTCTGCGGCCGGAACGGGGATTCCGATTATTCCTGTGGTCACCAATTACCGCAAAGTGAATGGCGAACCCATGAGCCACAAGTGGCGCGACTACGTTTGTTGGTATGGCGACCAGACTTTCTTCCCAGCTTTGATGCGAATTCTGTCCGTTCGCTCGGTCGAAGTCGATCTCGAGTTCTGCCAGGAAGTGGACGTTCACTCGCAGGACGAGCGCCGGCATGTCGCCGCACATCTCCATCAGGTGATTTCCTCTCGATACACTCCGATTCCAATGCCTTAACTTTTTGCCATAGATTATGCAGCGACCTGACCTTCGTCTCTGATCGCGAAGCCATCGCTGGCGTACAGCGTTTTTGGGCTTTAGGGAATCTCATTTCGTGACGTTAAGTAGATATGCTTAAGAATCGCAAACATTCTCGTTTGCTCCAGCAAATTATCTTCATCAGTTTCGCAATCGGATTTACGATTTCGATGGTGATGTCGGTCGTTCATGCTTATCAGGCATACGAAAACGGCCAAGCCCAAGTGATCTCGCGAATCGATTTCCTGGCGAAGGCCTTGCAACCACAATTGGAAAGTCAGCTGTGGAGCGTGGATCAAGAATCCGTTCGTCGCACGATGACGGCCCTAGCGAATGACCAAGCGGTGGCGAAAGTTGAAATTCTTAGCTCGGAATTCCAAGTCCCACAAATCGCAACTGGCCTTCAGGTTGACTGGATTCAGAAAAGTTATCCTCTGTTTTTCTCGGAAGGCGGAAAGTCCCACAGCCTTGGTACGCTAGCCATTTCGCTTTCCAAAAAACAATTTTGGAACGACTTCATCGAAGATCTGTGGTGGGCGGTCGTGCAAAATCTTTTCAAGTTCTCGGTGACTGCTGTCGTATTGATCTGGATCTTTAACCACAAGGTCACAGCCCCCATTCACGAAATCCAGCGCATGACCCAACAATTCAATGAAGAGCAGCTGAGCTCGATTCTTGGTTATCGGGCCGAACGCGGTGACAATACGAACAAGTCCGAGCTTGAAACCCTGCTGATGGATATTCATCAGCTTCAGCTGAATTTCCAAAATGCCTTCCAAAAACAAAAAGAATCCGAGCAGGCCAAGCACGCGGTTGAACTGCAGCTGGAAAAAGAGCGCCAAAAATTGAAACTGACCCAACGCCTGGATTCCATCGGACAGATCACATCACAAGTGGTTCATGATTTTGGAAATATCGTGATGATCATCAATGGCAAGATCTACATGCTGGAGAAATTCCTGCAGGACGATTCTCAGCGCCGTTTGACAGGCGATATTCAAAAAGCGGTTACCCGAGCCCAAGGATTGACGACAAAGCTGTTGCGCATGACTCGGTATCAAGAGACCGAGCAAATCGTCTTCGATCCATTTCAAAACCTGAATGACCTTCGTGATCTCTTGAAAACCGCCGTTGGAAGCCGTGTGGAATTGAAGTTCAAATCCGATGGCTCGAACCAGGTGATCCTGGCGAATCCGGGAAGTTTTGAAAATGCTGTTATCAATCTCTGCATCAACGCCCGAGATGCGATGCCAAATGGTGGAGAAATTTCGATCGAGCTGCGCTCACACTTCAAGGATGGAAATAGTTTCGTCGCCCTTTCAGTTCGTGATAACGGTACAGGCATTCCAGTCGATATTCAGGAAAAGATTTTTGAACCATTCTTTACGACAAAGGCCACCGGCAAAGGTTCCGGTCTTGGTTTGGCTCAGGTTCAAGAGTTCGTCAAAGAAACGGGCGGTTGGATGGAATTGGAATCCAATATCAAAGGCACCTGTTTCACTCTGTATTTCCCAGAGGGAATTCTCGAAGGCAATTTCCAGGCTGCCTAATTTGTCTAGAAATTTTCTAAGAAAATTAGGGCTGAGTGGTTTCTTTTTTGGTCATCGACTCGAGGCCGACAAGAACGCCGATAATGTCCTGAAGCTTCAGCCAAGGTTCGTTGCTGGCAGGAAGATCTTCTTTCAGCTCCATGGTTAGCACAGGAACTTTACGCTCGAACCACATGTAGCGGCCCAAGCTTCCAGGATAGTGACCCAGAGATTTCCATGGCAGGTAATCAAACTTTGGTGGCTTCACTTTCGGTCCGTCGTAATCCAGAACTTTCAGCGGAGTATGAATCGCAACCACGAAGTCCGGCTTGAAATCCTCGAGATGTTTCAGGGCACAAATCGTTTCAGGTTCGCTGGCAGCCAGATTTCCCGGGAAACGGCGCGGACTTGATTTCGCATCCTTCTTCCAGAAGGCCTGAGCTTTCTCGGTCCAATCCAGAATCGGGAAGTTTCGATTGATATCGACTTTGTTGGCGTTCGTGCGGGTTTTCTTTTGAACACCGTCTGGATTCATCACAGGGATGACTCGCCAGTTGTTTCGTGGGGCGATGGTCTCCAGACGCTCCATCCAAAAACGTCCCACGCTTCCAGCTGGAGTTTCATCTCCATGAATCAGCGAGATCACCAAAATACTGGCAGGCTTTTTTGATTCGCCTTTTCGGTCGTAGTGATAAATCGGAGTGCCATTCACACTTTGACAGCTGGGAAGAACATCCACCTTTGCGCAGGCCTCATGCAAAACTTTTGCATCGGTTTTGCCTTCAAATTTCGCCAGGCCTTTTTCGCAAAGTTCAGAGATCTGAAGCAAATGACCTGACGACTGAGCCACAGGTTTTGCAGCTGGTGCAGTCACGGTTGTTGTTGGAGCAGGGGCTGGTGCAGAAGCCGTTGGACTGACGGCGGGGCTTTCAGTCGGAGTGGAGACCGATTCTTTGGGGCCTGAATCAGGGTGTGAAGCGCAGGCGCTCAGAACAAAGCAGAGCGCGCTCCCAAGAATGAATCGCATCGGCCTTATGACTTCTTTTGATTTTGATCTGAAGTTTCGCGCTCGTGCTGTTCAGAACGAGTTTGTTGCTGATGGTTCAGCTGTTGATTGCCTTGTTGATCACGTGGCAAATCGCGAGCCTGACCGTCGATTTCATTCAGACCTTCTTTGAAGCCGCGAATTGCGCGACCGATCGATTGGCCTAATTGAGGCAATCGGTTTGGTCCGAAGAAAAGCAAAAGAATAAGTACCAATATTAGTAAATGACCGAAGCTTAATGATCCCATATCTCACTAGACTAGCCCTATTCAGCGAGAGGGGCAAGAAAAGAAGCCCCAACCCAGGT
>CBIHPB010000341.1:0-4177 GCA_966211485.1 uncultured Bdellovibrio sp. | reverse complement strand
TTCACTTCTTGATTTTCAGACTCGATCATCCACAGCGAGTACTTGAAGTTTTTGACGACCGTGACGGTGTATTCCACCAGCTTGCGGTTGCCTTCGGATTTGAGGACTTTACACTCTTTTACTTCTTGCAGGAACTCGGGATATTTTTCGTAATCGGCGATGATCTTATAGAATTGCGCCGGCGTGCAATTAAACACTTCACTGGTTTGAGCACTAGCCATGACCCAAGCCCCCTTTTCGTTTCAAGCTACAAATCAATTAACTCGTCCAAGGGGGTTTGATGTCAACAGAATTTGAAATGCGCGTCATTTAGCTTTTCTTGAACAAAGCTTCAGCCGCCGCACGAAGTGCAGCAGCTTTATCGACCTGGGCTGTCCGCCCCGTGTTGGGCTGGAAGTATTCGCAGTAGTTGGCGCGGTCTTTTTCGCGAACCACTTCGGCTGAAGGTTCACGGCATTCGTTGTAGGCTTTGGGATCGTAAAACTGACAGTTCTTGCAGACGTGAACATCTGCCCGGCAGTGAAGACACTCTTCACGAAAGCCGATGTTCGCATCTGAATATTGCAATTCCTTCTGACAAGAAAAGCAAATGAACTTCACACTCATGCCATCATTCCCGGCTTTTTCTGCAGCTGATGATGAGCCTCGATCGTGCGAATGGTTCCCGTCATCGAGCGCATCACAATCGAATGCGTGCGAGCCTGACGTCCTGGCAAAGTTTTTACACCTTTCAGCAGTGGACCGTCGGTTACACCGGTCGCGCAGAACATGACTGAGCCTTTGGCGAGCTCGTCGATCGAATATTTCTTCTCGAGATCTTTCACGCCCATTTTTAGAGCGCGCTCTTTTTCCTGGTCGTTGCGAAACTTCAAGCGACCTTGAAAGTCCCCGCCCAAGCACTGCAAGGCTGCGGCCGAGATCACGCCTTCAGGTGCCCCACCGGTACCCAGCAAAAGATCGATTCCGCTTTCAGGCCAAGCGGTTGCAATCGCGGCCGACACGTCCCCGTCCCCGATCAAGTGAATGCGAGCACCGGTCTTGCGAACCTCGGAGATCAAATCATGATGGCGTGGGCGATCCAAGATCACGACTGTGACGTCTTCGACAGATTTACCCAATTTCTCGGCGACCTTTTGGATGTTCTTCGCAGCCGGAGCATCGATATCAATTGCACCCTTCGCCGCAGGCCCGCAGGCGATCTTTGCCATGTAGGTGTCTGGTGCGTGCAGGAAATTTCCTTTTTCAGCAACTGCGATCACCGAAATTGAACCCACACCACCCGTTGCACAGATCGTGGTTCCTTCCAGTGGATCCAACGCAATATCAATCGCCGGAGCCCCAGGCCCGCGCTGACCGACTTTTTCGCCGATATACAACATCGGCGCTTCGTCGCGCTCGCCTTCACCGATCACGACCGTGCCGTCGATAGAAAGAGTGTCGAAAGCTTTTCTCATCGCATCGACAGCTGCTTTGTCGGCGGCTTTTTCATCTCCGCGCCCCATGTAACGGGCGCAGGCCAGTGCGGCAGCTTCAGTTATCCGGACAAGCTCGAGAGCCAGGTTTCGATCCATGTTTGTTTCTCCAGTATCGCCTTTATCGCAGGCGGAGTTTTAATTAATTTTAAATCCAGTCCCAAGGGCACGTGCGTGGTCCGGCACTCGCTCATCAGCTCTTCGTCCCGGAACATTTTGTACTCGAAAATGATCTTGATCCCACGAGCCGCGACTTGCACCTGCACTTCGACCACATCGCCGAATTTGGCGGGCTTGATGTGGCGCACTTGAGTTTCGTAAACGGCCAGGTAGGAAGCTGATTCCGGTTTTTGATAATCCAAAAGACCCGCATCATGAGCCCAAGCCACCCGCGCTTCTTCAAAAACACGCAGGTAATTTGAGTGGTGCATGATGCCCATCAAATCCGTTTCGTAAAATTGAACCCGGTGCTGATAGGTGAACATCAATGCGCCCGCTGACTGCGAAGCAGAACCAACAATCCAGCGAGATCCCCGCCCCGACGTTCATTCACGTTTTCCAGCACGCGGATCAAGCGCCCCATCCAGCTAGCCCCCATCGAAACTTTTCGAGCCGATGACGATGTCGTCAGATCTTCCGGTTTCAGATACAAGCTTCCCTCTTCCGAAGTCGGCAAAGTTTTATGTAACGTGACCGTTCCAAGATCATATTTCCAAATCAGATTATCAGATTCAACCAAGGCGCGCTCGATTTCCAGACGACCATCGGTAAATGACAAAATCACATTGGTATCAAAAGCTCCGTGCAACCAAAGACTCGCACTGAGATGACTTGGCAGTTGGCTCGCCGGGATTTCCTTCAACGAGTCCGCAACGATTTTATCTTTCAAAGATTGCTCAAGCGTCAGTCGGTTTTCGATTCCCATGTTTTCAAAAACCAAACCCGCATACCGAGCTTTCAATCGCACCACTCGGACCTGAAATGGAATTGTTTCCGACAGCCCCGGAAGTTTTAATCGAAGCTCGAAGACTTGATCCAGCTTCAAACTTCCAATCATGGCCGTCGCATCCACTGCCAAACCACTGAGACTGAGATCGAAGACTTGCGAATAACTGCGGTTCGGCCAAAGCGCTTCGACGCCTGGGATGGCTTCAAAGTATTCCTCTTGGTGGGCCAGCAAAAGCCTAGGAACTTTTTTGGTCAGCTTGATCTCTTTGAGCAATGGAAATCTCCTTCAAATTTAAGCCTAGTTTTTATAATCGCTTTCCAGAGATTTTCTTAGTGTTTCCGCCACATGATGCATCACAGCCTCTGTCGCCAAAGAGAATAGCCAATCGGGTATCCAGGGGATCTCGCCTGGGTAATAAGCAATAATCCCAATTTCTGTCGCTTGACGCTGTTGGTCTTTTATCGTTTCCACCGCCTGATCCTTAAAAAGCAAAGAGCCTTCAAGCCCTGGAAGCCATCCCTTCACCGACTTGAAAAAAATCCGTCCGTCTTCAGCCAAGCTTTCTTCGAACAGCGCCAAATCCATTTCGCGAGTCCGCCCCAAGAACTGAATTTTCAGATGCAAAGTCGACGTTTCGGAATTGAAAGAAACCTCTTTGAAGTGTTCAGGTATTTCGCGAAGCCGCTCAAAATTCTTCGCTTTTTCCATGCAGTGCTGGCGCGAAGCCCGAACAATGCCGGCCCCTTTGAAACTCCACAGCGAATCGTGATGCAGGACCGAGACCGGAATTTTTCGATCACCGACGACATCTTTCCAATGTTTGGGTTTTCGCCAAAAAGGACCGTCCACGGACGCCCATTCCGTTTGCAATTTTTGAAATTCGTTCGCAGGCCTTGGCGGCCATTTCTCGCCAGCCATACTCGATAGGCTCCACATCAGAAGTGGCAAAGTCCAAAGCCTTCGATGGGAGAAAACTCTTGCGAAGACCCAGTGTTTCAGGCGAGATAGAACTCGATAACTGTCTACAAATTCCGAGGATTTCATGAGCGATTGGAAAAAATCATTGCCGATGAACATCACCTTGTCACGGATTGTCTTAGTGCCCGTGATCGTGGCCCTGATGTGGTCCAATGCCCTGGGTGGCAACTTGGCGGCGGCGGCTTTGTTCATCGTGGCCTCCATCTCGGATTATTATGATGGGTACTTTGCGCGCAAATACAATGCGGTCAGCACCATGGGAAAATTCATGGACCCGATCGCTGACAAAATCCTGGTGACCAGTATTTTAGTCATGTTGGTTCCCACCCAAAGGATCGAGCCTTTGATGGTCATCATCATCCTGGCACGTGACAACTTTATCGGCGGCCTTCGCTCCGTGGCGGCAGCCGATCAGATCATTATCGACGCCAAGCCTGCCGGCAAATGGAAGACGGCGCTGCAAATGGTGGCCATTCCGGCAGTCATTATCGATCAGCCCTTTTTGGGAATTCCGTTTGAGAAAATCGGCTACTACGTGCTTTGGATCAGTGTTATTTTGAGTGTGACTTCGGGGATCCAGTATTACCTGGGGTATTTGAAGGCGCGACGGGCGTTGGATCCTCGGGCTTAGTCTCTGGCTTTGTCTCTAATTTCAATCCGCTCGCCACCACCGGTTTTCCAACCGAGGCGATCATACGGCTCATGCGAAATTGCGAGCCCTGCCACAGTCCCAGACCGTAAGCGACGACCCCTGCTGAAATTAACAGCAGCCACAGAC
>CBIHPB010000340.1:0-4181 GCA_966211485.1 uncultured Bdellovibrio sp. | reverse complement strand
ATTTGGACGCGGATCTTGCAAATGACAGCCTTTGCAAACGGCGGGATTTGGCCCGATACGACCACTATCCTGATGAGCCAGCACCAGCCCTTTGGCGTCCTTGACAAGCTTCGCGTCATTCAAAAATTGAAGACGCTCTTGCAGGTCTTTTTCCATCACGATCTCTTCAAACACAAACCGATCGTCATTGGGACCATCAATAAATGTCATGGTTTCAATGGTCTCGTATCCGTATTGCTCGGGATCGCCATTGAAAGTCATCACGAACTTTCCGTCCTCTGAAAACAGAAGAACTCGCGGACGCTGGTAGGTTCCATTTTGAAGACTGTCACTTTTAAAAGCCAAAATATAATGCGAGCGAGTCGATTCCGGCAGCAGCGGCAGAAGCTCTGAGACCGAACGAATGTTATTCATCGTGATGATTGATTTCAGGGTCGAAAGTTTGAATGGAGACGACGCCGCAAGGGTCGCCATCCCAAAGGTCATAACTGTCAGAAAAATCAAGGCGATCAGGTTCTTCATCTGGGGGAAAATCGGTGCAAGTTTAAAACCTGGGAAGAATTGGCCAAATGCGATTTAATCACAGCTCAACGAATGCAGTCGTTTTCACTTTGTGCAGGTGACAAAAAGGGCTACCGAACCCATCCGGCATCGTCGAAATAGACAGGCTCGCCCCGGCGGTACCTCACCAGCTTTCCGTCCTTCTTTTTCAGTACGGCTGCTTGATCCAAATAAGCAAAATCCAAATGCCCACTGGCATCGAAGCTCACAGGTCCCCGCCAAGAAAGACTCTGTCCTTGCACCGGATAGGTGAATGCATCCAATGTTTCGAACTCGTGAAACTTTCCATCCCAAAAAACCACCGAGCTGCTTTTGGCGATTCTCAGCCATTGGCCATTGAAAAAGATCGAGCCTGAAACTTTGGTCAGCGTGTTGATGCTTCCGTCGTCGTCGAAATAGATTTTGGAATTGTTCATCAGCTCGTCACCGTAGTGGCCTTGAGCCAATTGCAGTTTCAAGACCGGCGTCTGAAAGAGAGCTGATGCTAGCACAGCCCCTGAATCCAGAATTCCCGAGTCCGAGAAATAAACCCGAGGATATATATCCTGCTCGAAACCACGCATCGCCAGCTGTTCAGGTGTTTCCATCGGTATTTCGCCACCGACCGTGGAAAGAAAAAGCTTTCCTTCAAAGCGCAGCGAACGAATCGTTCCATCATCATGGAAAACGACTTCGTCTTTTCTCAGCTTCACTGTCTGCACCCGTCCAACAACACCATCTGGCGGTTGATAGGTCCAGGTGGATCCAGAAACCGGAAAGACCCTTTTAAAAAGTTCATTCACGATCTGATAGGCTTTGCTGACATCGACCAAAATACCCTGCTGACGGAATGTCTGAAGTCCCGCACCCTGCAAAACTTGAATCAGCTCGGTCAGCTTCAAAGTCCGAATTCGATCTGTCGGCAAAAGCGAAGCGAGATTTCGAATGTAGATAGAATTCGAAGGCAGACTTCCAGTTGCTTGGTAAAGCTCAGCTGCAATCATCCAATTCAGAAGCGCCGCTGTTTGATCCATCGGTGAAAGTGCATTCCAAAGCGATGCCTGCACCTGCAGACGTCCCGAAAAATGATCGCTGATCAAAACAGCGATCCGGCAGCCAGCCGGATTTTGAATGACCAGATCCTGGGAATCAAAATTTCCAATCTCGGCCTCCGAGACCATTTGTTTTCTGGTTTCAAACTGCTGCTTGAGATTTTGATAAAGTTCCGCTCGGTCCCACATTCGAGGCCTGAAATTTTCAAGCGCTCGATCAATTGTTTGCTGCGGATCATATTGAAGGCCTCGCAGCACACGGCCCTCATAAAGATCCAAAGATTCCAAATGATCTGGACAGACCAAAACTCCGACCTGATAGGCCAAGTGAGCCCTTGATGTGGCCTGCGCAGCCACCGAAATCAATAGAGTGAAAAAAATCGCGCGAATCAAAATCATAGGCCTCTGAGATTCACGACTTCATCTTGTCGAAACGAGATCCACTGTCCATTCATGGTTTGAACACGGCCGGCCACATACGCCTTAAACTGCAGAAGCTTGCCTTCTGAATCCAAAACCATTTCCGATCCAGGTGCCGGATAAATCGTTTGGCCCCAAAGCACAAAAGGATAGAGCTCTTGAGGGATGGCATTGTCATTGGCCCCCCAGGCAAAAGTCTTCACCATACCATTCGGATGAAAGCTCACATCTGTTTGGATATAGACTCGGCAGATTTGACCACCGACCTCGACAGTTCCACCTGCATCTGACAAAGCTTCCAATTGCCCAGCTGAATCGAAATGGACTTGCTGAAACCAAAGCTCAAAATGCGAACCCAAATAATAGTGATTTCCCGCATCGACATGCGCCGACTTCAAATTTCCTGACGGCTCGAATTCAACGAACTGGTGGTAGTCTTGCCAGGTACTGATCGGCAACGGATGGCCATAAAAATCAATTTCAAACCGCTCGGCATTCGCCAAAGAGCGGACTTTTGCGTTCGGATAAAACTGCACAGGCTTTGCTTGCAAAATCACATCCTGCCCCTGCCATTGATAGACACTGTGCTCGACAGCTGTGGCTGAAATCAAAGTTTCGTTCTCAATCACGACATCCAAACCAGTCTGAAAACTGAGACCTTGCGCCTCCATCCAGACCAGTCCTGCCTCTTTCCAAAGCGCCAATCGCTGCGACAGCGACAAGGTATTCAGACGATCCACACTGATCAATGCATTGATATGACGAAGACCTTTCGACGTTTCACTTTTCGCCTGCCGGTAGAACAGCTCGTGAAAAATCAGTCCGGTTTTTTGCAGCGGAGCGAGCTCGCTCCAAGCTCGGCGATCGACCAGATACTTTTTCCCTGACGGAAGCAGCAGTGGATTTTGATTCACGATCTGTCGCCACTGACAATTCGCCGGAATCTGCACGCCAAGGTCATTGATGTTTTCCATCGGCACCGAATCCAAAAACACGGACTCGCTTTCAAACTTCTCAAACATTTCTGAAAACTGCTTCGCGAGAACAGGCGAATGCACGCTTAAACGCTGAAGATAAACCTGTTTCATCTCGCCAATGCCGGTGCTCGGACCAAGACTGGGCTCGCCCAGATTGAACTGCCGAGCCTCGAAAAAATCCAAGGTCTCAAGCGCCGCACCCGGGCATTGAATCGCCCCGCCGCCATTGCCTTTGAAATCACCGGCATGTCCAAAACTGATCAATAAACTGAATAAGACAATCATCATTGCGGCTTCCTTGAGTTTTTCTTTGTTTTCATAGTGACAGGGAAAAGCTGAACCGAAAGCTGATAGACCTCGGAAGACGGTCCCTCTTCCAAAAGTTTTTCCATCTGCTGCACGTAAGTTCGAGTCAGTTTTTTGGCTTTTTTCAAATGTTTCGGATTGATCGGCATCATCATCGAGCAGAAATCGCGCTCTTCAACCGTCGTGTCCCAGATTTTCGCAATCGCTAGGCGAAGCTCGTTTTGATGCCCGACTTTTAGCGCCAGCGCATTGATATCATCACTGGAAGTAATTCTGGGATGACATCGGACCCATTGACCTTGCTTGTCGACTTGAATCATTTCCGTCTTCTGCAGGACCTCGAATATTTTCTGAACCCGGGCCAAAGAAATTCCCAGCCTCTCGCCAATCCATTTCAGCTCCGGCCGGAAATCGCTTGTTTTCATTAAATTGAGAACGGCGAAATACTCCCACTCGGCGATGACTTGAAAATGCAGATCGTTTTTAAGCTCGACCGTGGCCGGATTGGTCCATGATTTTTTGACCACCGTTTGCATGCCCCGCGATTGCAAAACGCTATTTAGGAACTCTTCGCGCTCGGGATAACTGAGATTCAGCCGTGACGCCACGGACTCGACGTCGGCGAACGGCAGTCCACGTTTTCCGCTCATCACCTTCAGCAAGGTGGACGGATGCAGACCCAGGTCGCGCGCATAGGCTCGCAGCGAGTACACAGGATTTTGTTTCTTTCTCGACTGAAAATGATCTTCAAGTTGTCGAATATATTCCATTCGGCCTATCAGAGTTCGGGGTGTGGCAATTTGTCAACACTAAATTCCTCTCACGAGCTGTCACGACCGTGCGGACTGCCCTAACCTAAGTTTGCTCCACAGGAGGTTCTATGGAT
>CBIHPB010000339.1:0-4200 GCA_966211485.1 uncultured Bdellovibrio sp. | reverse complement strand
GATCGAAATAAACACGCCACCCAGATAGGTCAGCGGCAAAATCACGAATGTCGTCACCGCGCTGAGCTGATCAAAAGTTTTTGCCCAGAAAGCTGTCATCATGCCCATTTGACCGAAAACGAGACCCGCGACAATCAGGAAATAAAAAAGCCACAGCGGATGCTCGATCGCAATCAGCTCGCCATATTGGAAATAGAAAAAGATTTCGCCGGCGATCAAGGTCATCGCTGCCACAACTGCTCCGCGCACGACACTAGCAAGACTTAAAGCCCAGATAATGTGATCACGAGTCAGCGGCACAATCCCCAGGTCTTCGATATCTCCCGTAAATTTGCTGGAGACCAGCGAAGATGACGAGTTTTGAAAGGCGTTGTTCATCAGACCCATCATCATCAATCCAGGCACCAAGAAAGCGAGGTATTTGGCGCCACTGAGAGCGCTGGTGGATTGAAGCTGGCTCCCCAATGAAACACCAAAAATCAGCAGATACAGTGTCGAGCTGATCAGCGGAGTCAGAACGGTCTGAACCAGAACTTTCATAAAGCGGTGACATTCTTTTCGGAATAAAAATAAAAATGGCGTCATGTGTGCAGCACCTTCACGAAGGCTTCTTCAAGCGAACCCTCTGTGGTTTTCATGTCATGGATTTGCGCCAAGGAGATGTTATGTTGCGCAAGTTTTTTGCCTAAGTCTTCGTCTTTGCCGAGCATCAGATTCACATGCTGGCCATTGTCCAAAAGCACATCGACTTTTTTCTGCGTGAGCGAGCGGATGATTTCCTGAGTAGGCCCCACGTATTTCAGTTCTCCCTTATTGATAATTCCGACTCGGTCACACAGCGCTTCGGCTTCTTGCAGATAGTGTGTGGTGAGGACGATGCTCACCCCTTCTTTTTGCAGTTGGCGGACGAAATCCCAGAGCTGATTGCGAAGCTCGACGTCGACTCCGGCCGTGGGCTCGTCTAGCAGCAGAACTTTTGGAGAGTGAACCAAGGCTTTGGCGATCATCATGCGCCGGCGCATACCGCCGGACAGTTGGCGCATCATTTTGTGCGCGTGAGGTTTGAGGCTCAGGCGCTCGAGCAATTCTTGAATACGAGCCCCATTGTTTTTAAGGCCATAGTAGCCCGAGTGATACGTGAGAAGCTCTTCAAGATCGAAGAATCCGCTGGCGACGATTTCTTGTGGAACGACGCCGACTTTTTGTTTGGTGATGGTCGGCTTTTGCAAAACTGAATCGCCGAACACTTTCACATCGCCCGAGCTTGGACGCTCAAGCGTTGTGATGATCGAGATCAATGTGGTTTTGCCGGCACCGTTCGGCCCCAAAAGGCCGAAGATTTCGCCGGGCTTGACGTCAAAGCTGACACCTTTCAAAGCCTCGACGTCTTGGCCGACTTTGCCTTTGAATGTTTTTTTGACGTTATCGATGTGAAGTGGCGTCATGGTTATCTCGCTCGTGAAATGCTGGTTGCGAAATCGACATCTGGGTTTTCTTTTTTTGCCCAGTTGAGATCCCATTCTTGATTCAGCAGGATCACAGGCATATCGATCATATCGCGGTAAATAGTGAAGTTGCCTTTTAGTTGATTGAGCGGTTTTCCTTCCGCCGTGCGCGGCCAACGGGCCACGGTGAACGGCAAACGGTTCAGGCGGACTTCGAGATTGTATTCGTCTTGCATACGGTGAACGAGAACCTCGAACTGAAGTTCCCCGACCACGCCGATGATCGGATCTTGAGCTCCGATCAAGGGATCGATGAACAGTTGGATCGCGCCCTCTTCCGAAAGATGAGTCAGGGCTTCCTGCATTTTTCTGCGCTTCATCGCATCGCCGACAGACATTCGCGCAAACAATTCAGGCGCGAATTTGGGGATGTCTTCGAACTTCACAAGCTTGTCGCCAGAGATGCTGTCGCCAATAGCGAAATTTCCTGTGTCGGCCACACCGACAATATCGCCTGCGAAAGCTTCATCGACGGTTGCTTTTTCGTTGGCGACCATCTGGCTCGAGTACGAAAGCCGAATTTCTTTGTCGTGGCGAGAATGTTTCACTTTCATGCCACGCTCGAAACGTCCCGAGCAGATGCGCACAAAGGCGATGCGGTCCCGGTGGCGGCGGTCCATATTGGCTTGGATTTTAAATACAAAGCCCGAGAAATTAGCGTCGAGTGGATCCATATCGGCCGCCGGTTGATTTTTCATCGCTTGCGTGTGACGTGGCTGCGGGCCTGGAGCGAATTGAGTGAAGAACTTGAGGAAAATATCGACACCGAAGTTTTGCTTTGCCGATCCGAAGGTCACTGGCGAAATTTCGCCCTTCAGGAATTTTTCAACGTCAAAGGGCGGAAGCACGCCTTCAATCAGATCCAGCTCTTCCTGAACTTGATTGAAGATTTCTTCGCCGACTTTGTCTTTCCATGAATCGTCTTTGTAACTTTCAACCGGGATCACTGTGATCTCATCACCTTCCCGGCGCTGATCGTAGAGGATCACTTCTTTTGTCAGGCGGTTGTAGATGCCTTTGAAACGCTGACCGATACCGATCGGCCACGTCACTGGGTAGCAGCTCATTTTCAAGGTCGTTTCGACTTCGTCGATCAGGTCGAGCGGGGCTTTTCCCTCGCGGTCGAGCTTGTTGATGTAGGTGAAGATCGGGATGTGGCGAAGGCGGCAAACCTCGTACAATTTCTTGGTTCGATCCTCGACACCCTTGGCGACGTCGATCAACATGCAGGCCGAATCCACGGCCATCAAAACGCGGTACGTATCTTCCGAAAAGTCTTTGTGGCCTGGGGTATCCAGCAGGTTCACGCGCAGTTTTTCGTAATCGAAAGTCATCACCGAGCTTGTAATCGAGATCCCTTTTTGGCGCTCGAGCTCCATCCAGTCAGACGTCACGGCTTTGGTGCCGGACTTTCCTTTGACCTCGCCGGTTTCGTGGATCACGCCCCCGTGGTAGAGAAGTTTTTCAGTTAAAGTCGTCTTTCCCGCATCCGGGTGGGAGATAATGGCAAAGGTGCGACGGCGTTTGATTTCTAAAGCTTGAGGTCCGGTCAATAGCATAAGCGCATGGTTTTACCTGAAAATCCTGGACATTGGAAAAGCCTTTAACTATACACTGCATCACATCCCGCTATAGGGACTTATCCATTGGGTTTGGAGCCCAAAGAGGAAAAAAATATGTCAGCACCCGCTCGTTTTTTTATTACGACGTTCTATCGCTTCCTCCATCTCGACAATCTCGAAAAATACCAAGATCTGCTTGAAAAAAAGGCAGCCGAGCTTGGCGTTCGCGGATTGGTGATTTTAGGAAAAGAAGGCGTGAACTCCACCGTGGCCGCCCCTTCCGAGGATGCCATGGAGATGTTTAAGAACTTTATTCGCGAGCAGTTCCAAGCTCCTGATTTGCTTTTTAAAAACTCATTTGCACCAACCGCTCCTTTTCGCCGCTTTAAAGTCAAAGTGCGAGACGAGATCGTAACCCTGGGAACACCAGAACTATTCCCGGACTCAAAGGGTAAAAACCACCACCTGACACCGGACGAGTGGAACAAAGTCATGAAGGAAGAGTCTGATTTCCTGCTGATTGACACTCGCAACTGGTACGAAACCAAAGTGGGAACCTTCAAGGGTGCGGTGAATCCGGGGATTGATCAATTCACCGAATTTCCTGAGTGGCTGGAAAAACAGAACTACAGCAAAGACAAAAAGATGCTGATCTTCTGCACCGGCGGCATCCGCTGCGAAAAAGGAATCCTGGAACTTCAACGCCAAGGCTACGACAATGTCTATCAGCTTGAGGGCGGGATTCTGAAATACATCGAAGATCACCCGAACGATCAGTTCGAAGGCGAATGCTTTGTCTTCGATCACCGTGTGGCGGTCGACCAAAAACTGGAACCTTCCAAGACCTACAAACTTTGCCCGCACTGCGGACAACCGGCGAAAGTCGCGATCACCTGCAAGCGCTGCGATACACATGCACTGATTTGTGACGAGTGCGAGCACCGATCATGGCGCAAGGACACTTGCTCGAAAAACTGTGCGCACCATTTGGAATTGCGACCGCACCAAAAAGGCCCGAAGCAGATTGTGAGCTTCGAGCCGCGGACTCAGAATTAGTTTTTATACCAAAATATTTTTAGCGGGCTTTCAACGGAAGACTCTTGATATACTTTTCCGGTAACCCAGATTGTTGC
>CBIHPB010000338.1:0-4201 GCA_966211485.1 uncultured Bdellovibrio sp. | reverse complement strand
TTCTAGCTTCAGGAACTTGGCAATACCTGTCGCCTGCAGAACTGAGATTCCGCCTTTGCCGGCCATGATTTCCGAAATTCTCGACGCGAGGACACCAATATCTCGAGCGAATGCTCTCATTGAATAAGCCGGGTTTTTCTTAACTCGGCATTCATACTCACGGTTTAAGAAGAACCGATAGTCGTCTATTGGTTTAATAAAAGCCCCCCGATATTTCGCTTACAAAATCATAAAAAGAAATAAAACAGTTCGGCAAGCAAACTGCACTTCACACACAGCGAAATGTGTGACTGAGCGAATGTCAGAGGTCATTTTGGCACATTTTCAAGTCGAAAACGACAAGGTCAAAACGGAATTTAGGAGCTACCTCACGATTCGATGGCCGGATTCAGAATGGACCTCAATCTTGAGATACTCCATGCCGGCCGCTTGGGCAGCCTGAATCCCAAGAAGTGCATCCTCGAAAACCAAACAGTCGCCAGGTGGGATTTTAAAAAACTCGGCCGCTTTGAGAAAACAGTCCGGTGCTGGCTTTCCGTTCAAATAGTCTTCGGCGCAAACCAGGAGATCAAAATAATGGTCCATCTTTAAAAGTTTCAGCGTCGATGAAACCGCGTTTCGGCGGCTGCCGGAAACAATCGCCATTGGAATTTTTCCGTGAGCCGCTTGAATGATTTCAACAACTGGAACGATCGCTTTGGTCAAATGAACGGACTTTGAGTAGTGGATCTCTTTGACGTGCAGGATTTCATCGGCCGGAAGAGCCACCTTGTGTAATTCGCTCAGCAGACGGACGATTTCCCGGGTCGGCCGTCCCGCCCAAGCCTGGTGTTGCTCTTTTGTGAAGGTCAAATCGTAGGCCTTCAGCGCATGATTCCAAGCTTCGAAATGTCCCGGCATTGTATCCGCAACGGTGCCGTCAAAGTCGAAAAGGTAAGCTTTAAATCTGCGATCGGGATAAAATTTCTGAACCATATGGGAATGATATCATAGTTCCTATCTCAGCGATAGAAGTCAGAACTTGGAAAAATCCAATGGCAGCTGCCTTCCCAGCCAGACAGCGCCCTGAGTGTGATCATAAAGATCATCCTTTGAAATGGAATGCACAAGTGCATCTAGGTTTTTCCGGTTCTGCATCAGCCAAGGGACAAATGTGCCAAACAGCGATTTTGAAAAGTTGATCTCAAACATCGGCAGTGGATGCGGACCCACAGACCGAGTGATCAGATGGCCAACAAAAAGTGAGCCTTCTTGAATCTGCTGAGAAAAAATCAGCTCGACTTGGGCCTTTAAATTCCGAGCAATCGGAAGCGTGGGCTCATCAAAATATATATGTGCATCAAAGTCATGCGGAAAACCGGAGGGTCTGATTTGAGAATTGAACTTGTATTCCATTCCGGCTATTCCATTCTGATCTTTCTGCTTCGAAGACCTGAAATAGCAGTAGCCGCAAAACAGGATAAAAACCAGGTTTACTGCAGAGCCTTCCGTAAAAATCCTGGCCATAGGTCTGCACTCTCAAAAAGCCATCCGCCAGTCTGTTGAGTCGCTGAAAAGATTCTCCGATCTACGGATATGGCCAAAGAGCGTGATGATGACATCTCAATTTGGAACAGCAAGCTTTCCGAGCTGGAAAAGTTGGTGGTCGCTGGTCAGCACGATCAGTGTCAGCAAATGTTGGACTCGATTGCTCCGCACAAAGTGCCGCGCCAATTTGCTCCGCAAGTGGCTCAGATCGCCTCACGCATTCATCATTCGATTTACGCTTTGAAAGTTCTATTTCGTTTCGTCTATCCGGAAAATTCCTTCGCTGAACCCGCACGCGATTCCGAGAAAATGATCTATGCCTACGCGCTCTCGAATCTGGGAGCGGAAGAGGAAGCCTTGCTTCTGCTCGAAAGCGTCTCCGCCGAAAAAGAACCCGAGGTTTTGTTTCAACGTGCAATGGCCTATGTGAAGCAATGGAACTACGCCAAAACAATTCCGGTTCTCAAAGAATTTATCGACAACCCTTCCATCGCTCCCTATCGGCGGTTAGTCGCACAGGTCAATCTGGCGGCCGCTTTGATTTGCCAGTCAAAATGGAGCGAGGTTGACGAGCTTCTTCTGAAGATTCAAGCCGTCTGCCTGGAAAACAACTACAACCTCCTGTTAGGAAATTCTCACGAACTGCAGGCACAATCTTATTTTTTTCAAGGACGCTATAAAGAAGCGCTTCGCTCGCTTGAGCGCAGTGCCGAGTATTTGAAAGAGCAAAAAGGAATCTATTTTTTCTTCGTCGAAAAGTGGACTGTTCTTTGCCGTTGCTTTCAAAATCCCTCTGCCGAGCATATGGCCCAATTGGAATCTCTTCGTCAGCAATCTGTTGAAAAGATGTATTGGGATACGACCCGAGAGCTGGATTTTTTTCGCGGACTTCTAGAGTCCAGCGAAGAGGCTTTTCGAAAAGTGATGATGGGCACTCCGTCAGAGGCCTATCGACAACGAGCCCGTCAAATGTGGGGCAAATCCATGCGCTCCGTTGGCTCTTACCGGCTGCATTTGGGCGGAGCTATTTCCGGCAGCACCGCACGGACATTTGATCCACATGCCGTTTCTAAAGATGGCTCGAGCCTCTCGGAAAAGCCGCATCTTCTGGCTTTGTTCGAAGCGCTGACTTTGGATTTTTACAGGCCTATTTATTTAGGTGCCATTTTTAAACATGTTTACCCCGAAGAGCATTTCAACCCAACCACTTCGCCGCCACGAGTGATGCGCCTCTTGGTTCGCTTGGATAAATGGTTCGAAGCTCAGAAGCTGCCGCTGCGGGTTTACTTTAAAAAAAGCGAATTTGCACTTCACTCGCTGGAGCCCATGACCGTGATGATCCAACGGGGGCCGAGACTTTCAGTGGCCGATCTCAAATGGAAAACCCTTCGTGAGCATTTCGACGGAAAACCGATTTCGGCCAGCAAAATTTCAGAGGCGCTTGGGATCTCCAAGCGGACTTCGCTTCGTTTGATCAGTCAGGCCCTGACCGATGGAGAAATCGAAAAGGTTGGGCAAAGTCGGGGCACCGAGTATAGATTTAAAGCTCGAAAAAAGCGCGATCCTGCCGCATCATAGGCCCCGTTTCTCATTTTGAAACAGCTCCGTGCAATGACCTGTCATTTCGAAGCTCCGCCCCTTTCGATACGCATATACAAATTATTGAATTTCCTATACTATATATTTTTATCGTGCCACTTTTGTGAATAACCCCAGGCCCATTGAAAAGTTAATTTAGAGACAGGAGGCACAATGGGCTCACGAAAAAAAATTCTCTTCTTCTCTCATGCTGTCACCATGGCCCATTTCTCGCGGCCTTTGAAATGGATCGAATGCCTGGATGCCGAACAGTACGATATCTACATCGCCACGCATGCCGATTTTAAAAAATACCTGCCCAGTGACCGTGTTACTTTTTTGAATTTGGAATGCATCGACGCCAAGCAATTTTCTGAAATCGTCGGGCAAGCTCGTCCCATTTATGATCCAGCCACATTTGCAAGACACGTTCAGGAAGACCTCGGCATTTTAGAAAGAATTCGTCCGGACCTGGTCATCGGAGATTTCCGCCACTCGCTTTCGGTCAGCTGCCGCCTGAAAAAGATCAAGTACATCAACATCACAAACGCTTACTGGAGTCCTCAGGTCAAGCTGGACTTCCCGATGCCGGAAATTTCCATCGTGCGCAAGCTGGGCCTGGGAATGGCGAACTACTTGATTTCGCCATTTTTGAAAATCGCGCTGAAAATCAACTTTTTTAAGATGGCCTACATACTCCGAAAGTCATTCAAGGAAGCGGATCTGACTTTTAAAGACTATCGCCAGGTCATCACAGATGGTGATCTGACGGTCTATTGCGACTCTCCAGAGCTTGTTCCGTTAAAAAAGCAAAGTGCGCACGAGCTTTTCATTGGTCCACTGTTATGGTCCATGCCAACACCACTTCCTGCCTGGTGGAATTCGGTGAATCCGAACAAACCAAAGATCTTTCTCAGCCTTGGCTCTTCCGGAAACTCAGAGAAGCTGCCCTTGATCCTGAAAGCTCTTTCGAAACTGGATGCGGAAGTTGTGGTCGCATTGGCCGGAAAAAAACTAGACTCGGTCACCTATCCCAACATCCACACAACGGATTATTTACCTATGGAAGAGGCTTGCCGCGAAGCCTCACTGGTGA
>CBIHPB010000337.1:0-4205 GCA_966211485.1 uncultured Bdellovibrio sp. | reverse complement strand
CGTTGAAAGACGAAGGCCACACGGTGTTCACAGCCTTTGACGGCGAGGCCGGAATCAAAGCCATGCGCGAGCATCAGCCCGATCTCGTGTTCCTGGATATTTGGATGCCGGGGAGCTTGGATGGAATCGAAGTTCTGACCACAGCTCGCAAACAGTTTCCCCAAATCGAGTTCGTGATGATCTCGGGCCACGGAACAATCGAGACCGCGGTGAAAGCAACCAAGCTTGGCGCTTGGGATTTTATCGAAAAGCCTCTGTCGATGGACAAGATCTCCATCGTGATTTCAAACATCATCCAGTACCAGCAAGAGCGCGAAGAAAAGACCGCTCTCTTGAACAAACTTCGCAAATCCATCGCCCTGTTGGGTGAGGCTCCGAAGATGGTGGCGCTCAAGCAGATGATCGTGCGCGCGGCCCCGCAGGCGTCTTGGGTGTTGTTGCAAGGCGAGCATGGTTCTGGAAAAGAATTGGTCGCACAAAATATTCACTACATGAGCCCACGTGCCAGCCGTCCGTTTATCGAGCTGAATTGCTCGTCAATTCCAGAGGAATTGCTGGATACAGAACTTTTCGGTTACGAGCGCGGTGCCTTCGCAGGTGCGGATCGCATGCAGAAGGGGAAATTGGAGCTCGCGCAAGGCGGGACTGTTTTCTTGGATGATATCGCTGATCTCAGTGGTAAGGCGCAGGAAAAAGTTTTGCGCATTCTGCAGGAAAAGAAATTCCAGCGTGTGGGTGGAACCCAGTTTGTCGATATCGACATTCGTTTGATCGCGGCGACAAAGAAAGATCTGGAAAAAGAAGTCGAGCAAGGGAAATTCAATGAAGCCCTTTTCCACCGAATAAACGTCGTGACTTTCAAAGTCCCAGCATTGCGTGAACACGCTGAGGACATTCCAGTTTTGGTCGAACACTTTGGTGATCAGGTGGCCAAAGAAGGTGGCTTTGCAAAGAAGGCGATGACTCCGGCCGCGATGGAATTGATGGCGACCCACGCTTGGCCTGGAAACGTGCGTGAGCTGAAAAACTTTATGGAGCGCGTGTACATCCTGACTCCGGAAGAATCCGTCGACGTGCATGATTTGCGATTCGCAGGTCTGGGCGGCGGAGCCGGCGGCGATCACACGGATCTGCCGACTTTCCGTGAAGCGCGATCGAAATTTGAAAAAGAGTATCTCTTGAAGAAAATCCAAGAGAACAACGGAAATATCTCGCGCACCGCTGAAGTTATCGGGCTTGAGCGCAGTTACCTGCACCGAAAAATCAAAGCCTTCGGTATCGAAGTGCAAAAAGGCGGGGACGAGTGATGCGCTTTTCTCCTCTGAAAAACCCCCTTTGCGTGGCATTGGACGTGGACTCGGAGGAAAAGGCATTGCAACTGGCCGGGGATCTTTCGGCTTATGCCGGGGGATTTAAACTGGGCCCGAGATTGATCCATCGCGGGGGCATGGCCCTTGTGCAAAAGATAGCAAAGCTTGGGCCTGTGTTTGTTGACTGCAAATTTTTTGATATTCCCTCGACCATGGAAGCCGCCGTTCGCGCCAGCTTTGAAGCGGGCGCAAGTCTTGTCACGGTTCACGCCTTGGCAGGTGAAGAAGCGCTGGCCCGGATGGCGGATGTTGAAGCCGAGCTGTCGCAAAAGAGACCTTTTCGAATTCTAGCGGTGACGATTCTGACAAGTTGGTCGGAAACTTCGATGCCTTCGAATTTTCGAAAGATGCCAATTGCCGAGCATGTTCGGGAATTGGCGGAATTGGTGAAGCGCTCGGGTTTAAGCTCGATTGTTTGCTCGCCGGAAGAAATCAAAATTCTTAAAGGTCTGGATCTTTTCATGCTGACGCCGGGAATCCGCTTTCCGACGGATGGCAAAGGCGATCAAAAACGTGTGGCCGGTCCGCGAGAGGCCTTAAGCGAAGGCTCTTCCGCGCTTGTTGTCGGTCGTCCGATTATTGAAGCCGCCAATCCCAAAGCTGCGGCTGAAGAGTATTTCAAAGCCATTCAAAATATTTGAGTAGGATTTATGAGAAGCAATCTAACCGAACTGCCAAAAGATTTACCTCGTCCAACTGATGATGGGAAAACATCTCATCTCACAGGGGCTTTGATTCCAAACATCAAGCTCACGTCGACCCAAGCTTCAAATGTCGAGCTTCGCGAAGCTTTTCAAAAGCCGACGGTGCTTTTCATCTATCCACGAGCTGGAAGTCCCTTGGAACCCAATAAAAATCCTGAATTGTGGGACTCAATACCAGGCGCTCGAGGTTGCACTCCTCAATCTTGCAGCTTTCGAGATCTGATCGGTGAATTTAAAGCTTTGGGTGTTCAAGTCTATGGGCTCAGCATCCAGTCACCAACCGTTCAAAAAGAATTCGTTGAACGCAATCACATCTCTTTTCCAATTCTGAGTGATGAGAAACATTTGTTAACAGACGGACTTAGTCTGCCAACCTTCGATTTCGAAGGCGAGCGTTTGATCAAGCGAATGGCGTTCTTCATTCAGAATGGAAAAATCCAAAAAGTTTTCTATCCTGTTTTTCCTCCTGATAAAAACGCAGACGAAGTTTTAGCCTGGCTGAAATCGAAAGATAACTAGGCCTAGCTGAGAGAACAGTTCTCGCCAACTGTCCTGTACACTTGTCTTCAAAATCGGCTTGAAACTGGACATGAAAATATTCCTTCCTTAAAATCAAGGAATGAAAACGAAAATAAAAATGCGATTTCTTATCTTCGGTTTGCTTGCTCTTTCATCGAATCTTTTTGCCTTGGACAAAAAGGTCTTAGACAGCAGCGAAAAGGTGACTGTGAATTCCAATATGAGCGAATTTGCCAAACAGTACATGGCAGCGATCAATTCAAAAAGCACTCAAGCCTATGTTGATCTAATGTCGCCTCTGTCACAGAAATGCTACAAAGAATCAAAGCATCCCGAGTATTATCAGCAAGAACTCAAAAAATGGTTCAAGTCCGAAATCAAATCTCTCAAAGAAATTCGAAAGTATAAGACCGTCGACCATCAGTTTTATCAATTGATGAACTACCCTGAAGACCCCACGCATGTTGCGGTCTTCGATTCTGAAGAAATAGATGGTGGCAGGAAGTACACCGGTTGGCAAAGTATCGAGCTGATCGAAAAAGACGGGCGATATTTCATTTCTTATCGGTGCATGTAGCGCTGAATATAAATCTTGCCGATCCGTTTGATCCAAAGACGGAAAGGCGTTAGGTTCTGTGCATCGCAAGCTTACTTAAACTCTTCTTCAAGAGTGTGGAGGTCTTCGATGTACAATCCGAAGCATTTTCAGGTCGGAAACTGGAACGAGGTTTCTCGCTTGGTCGACGAGTACCCGCTAGCCACGATCATTTCTCAAACAGGCCCGCCGCTCATGATCTCGCATCTGCCTCTGGTCATGGAAAAGCGGGGCGAGACGATCAAGCTGATTGGCCACCTGGCCAAGGGAAATCCGCACTGGAAAGTGATGGAGCAAGCTCCAATCGAAGTGATCTTTCAAGGGGCGCAGGGTTACATCACGCCGACTTGGTATGCTGAAAATGATGTGCCAACCTGGAATTATTCTGTGGTTCATATGCAGGGAAAGGCAAAGCTTTTACCTGCATATGGCGAGACTGTTTCGGCGGTGAAGAAATTGTCCGAGCATATGGAGAAGGACCTGCCAAATCCTTGGGAGTTTTGGATTCCGGATGATCTGGCGGATCCAAATCTTCTGACTTCGGCGATTATCGGCTTTGAAATTGAAGTGCAGCAGGTTTCGGCCAAGTTTAAGCTTAGCCAGAATCGCAAGCCTGCGGACTATGCTGGGGTCATTCAGGGACTGGAATCGACAGGCAAAGAGCAGCATCGGACACTTCGAGACTTGATGTTGCGCCACCGCCGAGAGTAAGCTTTTTTCAATACCGAAGGAGATCTTATGGCAAAAACAGTCCGCAATAAAAGTGTTCGTCACAAAATGAAGCGCTTGAAAAAGAAAAAGCGCATGCTCAATGTGAAAAAGCGTTCGTAATCAGCGTGTTTCAAACGTTGAAAATGAAAAAAGCCGGAATTTCTTCCGGCTTTTTTGCTTCTTGGGGGAAGAAGCTTGGTCAAATTTGAAATCTAATTCCCACGGCAGATATTGAAACTGCAGTTGCCGCTGCAGCAATCGGAATTGTAAGTGCAGCTTTCACCTACCGATTTCCAACAGCCATCC
>CBIHPB010000336.1:0-4208 GCA_966211485.1 uncultured Bdellovibrio sp. | reverse complement strand
TCGGTTGAAGAGATCGAGCGCCAGTACCCGCTGCGCATTCTGCAATCGGGAATCCGCCACAGTTCGGGCGGCAAAGGCAAATGGGTGGGCGGAAACGGCGTGCTTCGCGAAACGGAAGTTTTCGAAGATTGCACACTGAAATGGATGATTGGCCACCGCAATGTTCAGATCAAAGGCTTAAAGGGCGCGACCAGCGGTCTTGCCAGTGAGATCACCATCATCAAGCCAAATGGCGAAAAAATCCCCATTACCGAAAGCCGCGGCGAAATCCGCCTCACCAAAGGCGACCGCATCACCGCAGCCAGCGCCGGCGGCGGCGGATTCGGCAAAGTTGGGGAAACTTAGTTTCGCTCACTCTTAAATTCGGATGTGTTTTCAATGCAGCTACTTTCACTTCACCGCCGTAGCGGCGGTGGTCGTTGTGGTGAAATTCGTTTTTTCGGGAGCTCTTTTCACCAAGATTTTCTCGAGCACTTGCTGTGAGGGCTTGCGCACCTTAGGGCAGTCCGTCCGTGTGAACGCACTTTCCCGACCATCGTGGTCGGGAAACCAAAAATACAAATTCGGCGAATCGACCACTGCGAGTGTCGACCACTCCGAATCCCCCCAAAAAAGCCGTCTAAAAGTTATCGGGTGTTTTTCATTTTGAATCGTTCGACTAAAATATCGACAGGCGAAATCAAACTTCTCAGGTCGAGACACCCATAAAACAAAATAGCCCCTCCCCACACCCAGCGCCGAGCACGCTTCTTGATCTAGTGTCTGGTATCGAAGGAGTTGTTTATGAAAGAGTCACTTTTAATTCTCTGCCTGCTGACCATCTTTACGATGAATGCTTTTTCTGCCGAGATTACTCCCGAGAAAACCAAGCTTCATTTTACATCTGATCAAAAGATCTCTTTGATGATTGTCGATCAAAAAGCCAAATTCGCTTGGGCGACGATCGGTGTTTGGTCTGATAAAAAGAACCAACCCAGCGTTCAATGCGAATTCCTTCAGCAGGATGTGGTCGGCCGCCAGCCCGTATCTCTCAAAAACAGTGTTTGGTCGGTGATTGGAAATGGCGTCACCGAACGCTCTCGCACCGTGATGCTTTTCAATTCAAAATCCAATGCGATCCTGCGACTGAATTGCTATCAACGACGAAATGGCAAAGACAGTCCGAAGGTGGCCGTCTCCGATGAGCAGATCGTGCGTCTGCTGGACCAATCTAAAATTTCAACAATCAGTGATACTCGACTGCCCGCCTCAATCGCCGGCCGTTAATTTATAAGATTCTTCCGCCGGCCTTCACCAAGGCCTGGCGTAGTTCCTGAGCGTGCTCTTCGCTTTTGGTTTCCAAGGTAAAGTCGATTTTCGTCTCTCGAAGCAACAGACCCGCACTGATGCGGTCATGTCGGACTTCCAAAACGTTACCGCCCAGATCCGCAATCGTCTTTGTCATGCGGTTTAAGTTGCCTGGCAGATCGTCGACGATAACTGACAGCTCGGCCAAGCGGCCTTTGCGGATCAGACCCAGGTTGATGACTTTGGCCATGATGTTCAGATCAATATTTCCACCCGACAAAATCACGCAGGTTTTTTTCCCGAGATTCAGTTTCCGGTGCATGACGGCCGCGACACTGGCGGCGCCCGAGCCTTCACACACCGCTTTGGTGCGCTCAAGCAGAAACACAATCGCCTGGGCAATCTCGTCGTCGGTCACAGTCACGACTTCATCGACCAGTTTTGAAATGAAATTTTCAAATATCACGGGGCTTGGCTTTTTCACCGCGATACCGTCGGCGATGGTCGCGACCCGTAAAGGCATCTCGACTGTCTGGCGATGAAACATTTGCTCCATGCCGGCTGCTTGATTGCTTTGCACGCCGATGATTTTGCATTTTGGATTGATGGCCTTCACCGCTGTGGCGATTCCGCTGATCAGTCCACCACCTCCAATCGGAATGACGACTGAATCCAGATCCGGAACTTTCTCCAGGATCTCAAGCCCGATCGTGCCTTGGCCTGCGATGATGTAGGGATCTTCATAGGGATGCACGAAAGTCAGGCCGCGCTCTTTTTCCAGCACACGCGCCTGCTCGTAGGCATCGTCATAGGCTTCGCCATGAAGCACGACATCGGCACCGTAATCACGAGTCGCTTGGACTTTTACCAAGCTTGCACCCGTCGGCATCACGATGGTCGATTTCACACCCGAGCGAGTGGCGCTGAGAGCCACACCTTGTGCATGATTGCCGGCAGAGCTTGCGACCACTCCGCGTTTTTTTTCTTCGGCTGTCAGAGAATGAATTTTATTAAGCGCCCCGCGGATTTTGAAGCTTCCGGTGAATTGCTGATTTTCGTATTTGAAGTAAACGTCGCTACCAAGAAGTTTCGAGGCACTGATCGAAATGGCTGTGTCCGTCGGAAGAATGATCGACTTGATCACCTCACGCGCTTTACGAATGTCTTCGAGACCCACCTTCATTTCGACTGTCTTTGCCATCAGTTCCGTCCTGCCAGTATGTGCTCAAACCCCAAATGGGGTTGAAGGTACCAGGATCTAGCTCGGCCTCTTTCCAGATGCTGAGATAAGGTCCCATTTCGCCAAGCCCTTCGAGCTTACTTTCATCGAAATAATAGAAGGGGGCAAGGTGCTTTCCACAGTGCAGGCATTTGTGGATGGCCGCATCCGCCTGTTCGCTCACACCGCCACAAACATGGCAGCGTCGTATGTGCAAAACGCCACTATCCTGGTCTGACTGGTCGTCCGACATTGGGTGATCTCCTACCCTGATAGGATACCTCTGGACCATGGTCTAGGCAATATGTGGACTTTAGACAACTGCCTGAAATTATTTGGAATTGCTGTATATTGACTTGACGCGTCGAGAGCCGATTTAAAGAGATTCAATCGCTTAACGCGAAAGGCTTGGAATCAATTTGCCAGATTTCGACAAAAGGTTCGACGGATCCTTTTGGGAGTTCTTTTGAGCGGTCCATTTGAGGTCGTACATATTGAACGTGTTCTGCGGCGCAAACGGATACACCTTGATGTAATAGGTCCCAGCCGACGGCACGGTGAAGTCGATAAAATCATCGTCGCCAATGTTGGCAGAAGAAGCGATCACTTTGCCGGATGAATTCATCAAGCGCACATCCACATCACCGCGACTGACATTGTAGCGAAGATCGACTTGCACACGCAGTTTTCCTGGCTGGATTTGAATTTTATAATAATCATCGTCCGCAGCCACACCTTCGCCACGCGTTTCGCTCAGCCACTGATTTTCCTGTTTGCTGAGATCGGTCGCGCGAGCCAAAGTATCATTGTCTTCCGCCTCATCATCGCCGCCACCAGTAAAGTATGTCGAGTACTTTAGATCGTAGCGATTGCCGTGATTCGAGCCATAAACCTGGACAAAGTAAACTCCGCCCTGCTCGAGATTGATGTGCAGGAATTCATCTTCGCCTGTTCCCTGCGAAGTGGCGATCAGATTTCCTTTGGCATCGTAAAGCTTCATATCGATATCGCCCAGATACTGCTGATAGCGCAGATCCACCATCACGCGGCGATAATGAGGCGACACCAAAATCTTGTACCAGTCCGTGTCCCACTGAACACCTTCGGTGCGTTTGTCTTTCGGGCCAATCAACGCCAACCAACGATCTTCCGCATTGGCCAGATTGAAAGCCTTCTCCATCCCGTTGTTTGGCTCGAACCCGTCTTCTTTTCCCGAAGTCTCCATCTGATAAAACGGAGCCGTCGTCGAAGCCTTCGGCGCGTTCGCCAAAGTCTCGGCTTCTTTCTGCGTCAACGGAGTCGCATAGTAAGCTTTGTTCAGATTGCTGAAGCGCTCTTGATTCTCGCGAACATGATCCGCATTTTGATAAATGCTGAGATGCCATGGCGAGTGATCCACAGCTCCGGTCACCGAATTTTTTGGAAGCGCGCGATCTTTGAGCAGCATGTTCTTTCCGTTATCCGGAAAGGCTGAAGCGATATTGCGAAATGCATACTCTTTGCTTTTTTTATTTTTCACGGCGGCCTGTGCGCGATTCGGTCCCATCACTTCATCACGAGTGAGCTCGGGCACAGGTCCCACATTGATCGCGTCATTTGCAGCAACAGGTGCAACTGGCTGAGAACTGCAACCTGACACAATTCCCGCAAAACCTAAAAAGAGAAAAATCTTCTGTATCTTCACCTCTCTAGAATACAAGCC
>CBIHPB010000335.1:0-4215 GCA_966211485.1 uncultured Bdellovibrio sp. | reverse complement strand
ACAAAGAAGCACAAGCTGTATCAAAATCATCAGCAACAACAAGAGCCGCATCGCCTTTTTGTGCACCCACTGCATGGAACATTTCCTCGAGCTTTGCTTTATCAAAGAATTTGCTCACAGGAGAAGTCATGGTTCCGTCAGCTTCGGCTTTGATCCAAACAAGACCTTTCGCTCCGGCTTTCTTTGCGATGTCGGTCAGCTTGTCGAATTGTCCGCGCGAGAATGTTCCGCCTTTTGGAACTGCGATTCCGCGCACGATGCCCTTACGAGCCAACACGTCGTCGAAAACTTTAAAACCGGAACCTGTCACAATCTTGGCAAGATCCTTAATCTCCATTCCAAAACGCGTGTCCGGTTTGTCAATGCCATAGCGATCCATGGCTTCTTGATAGGTCATGCGCGGGATCTGGCCGACTTCGACGCCTTTGATCTCTTTCCAGATGGTGCGAAGCATGCGCTCATTCAGCTCGATGATGTCTTCTTGATCGATGAACGACATCTCGATATCGATTTGTGAAAACTCGGGCTGACGGTCGGCGCGCAAATCTTCGTCACGGAAGCAACGAGCGATCTGGAAGTAGCGATCGTAGCCACCGATCATCAACAGCTGTTTCAAAAGCTGGGGCGACTGAGGAAGTGCGTAGAAATTTCCTGGGTTCACGCGCGAAGGAACGAGATAGTCACGCGCGCCTTCCGGAGTCGACTTGAAGAGGATCGGAGTTTCGATTTCCAGGAAGTTATTGTCCGACAAAAACTTTCGCACGAGCTGCGCAACTTTGTGACGGATGATCAGATGTTTTTGCAAACGTGGCGAGCGTAGATCGAGATAGCGATATTTCAAGCGCAACCTTTCGCCGACATTGGGATCGTCGATCTGGAACGGTGGCGTCGCTGCTTCATTCAAAATCTCGCATTGAACGGCTTCGATTTCCACTTCGCCCGTGCTGATCTTTTTATTGACCATACCGTCCGGGCGAGCGCGGACGATTCCTTTGATGGCGACAACGTACTCGCCCCGCAGATCTTTGGCTGATGCTGTTTCCGCTTTGCTGGGATTCAAGACGACTTGAATGATACCCTCACGATCGCGCAAATCGATGAAAACGAGACTGCCGTGATCGCGACGGACGTCCACCCAACCGGTCAAAGTTACTTCTTTGCCGACGTGAGTTTTATTGACCAATCCACAGTAATGAGTGCGGGAGTATTTCATGCTGGTTCCCCGGGCTAATGATGAAGCTCCAATTCTGACATACCAGCCCAAGAGGGGTCAAAATCCTTCTTCTTATGAAGGGTCTAAGCTAAGCTTTCGGTGTAGGAGGCACTTATGCCGAAAGTGACCATTGATCATTCATCGAATCTCTCTGCCACCGATGCTTTTTCGAAGATCAAGGGCTTCTTTGAAAACGACGCTGACATTCGACGCCTTGATCCAAATATCAAATGCAGTTTTGATGACGGCACCATGTCAGGACAGGCCAAAGGCAGTCAGTTCAAAGCGGACATCAGCGTTAAAAACCAAGGTCCTGGAAGCACTGTCCAAGTTGTGGTCGATTTGCCTCTTTTACTGGCTCCATTCAAAGGAAAGGTCCAGGAAACCATCCAAAAAAAATTAGGCAAATACCTGGCTTGATTTTTCTGGGATCGAACCCAAGCTAAATAACAACCATGGCTAAAACGAAAAAGAAAGTTTCCAAAGCTTCCCCGCCAGCTTCTGCAAAGAAGGCAGCGAAAAAACCACTGACCAAAGTGGTTGCAGCGAAACCCATTGCCGCGAAAGCTACGGCTCCAAAGGTAGCGACTCCGAAATCCGCGCCGATGGCAAAACCTTTGAAAACTGTCGAAGCCAAAAAGCCTTCCAAAGCAAAGCCTGGTCAGCCGCCAAAAGAAGTCAAACGTGTCGAAGTCGAGGTCATCCATGATGATCAAGAAGACTCGCAGACGGTGGTCGATGCTCATGCGGATGAAGAGGCCTATCATGGTGCGGATGAAGTCGATACTGAATCAGATTCTTCGGAAAGCGAAGGTTTAGATTCCTCGGCTTCTGAAAAATCTGACAGCGGCCGAGCCTTGGCAACAACCGACCCAGTGGCGTTGTACCTGGCGGAAATTCGCAAGTATCCATTGCTGAGTCGCGAACAAGAAGTCGATCTGGCAAAAAAATATTACGAAACAAAAGATCCGGCTGCCGCGCAAGCCTTGGTCACAGCGAACCTTCGCTTTGTGGTAAAAGTGGCGGCCGAATATTCGCGTTTCGGCGCGCGCATGATTGATTTGATTCAAGAAGGAAATATGGGACTCATGCACGGCGTGCGCGAGTTCAATCCCTACAAAGGTGTGCGCCTGATCACTTACGCTGTTTGGTGGATCCGCGGTTACATCCAAGAGTATCTGATGAAGCAGTACTCGTTGGTGAAAATCGGTACGACTCAAAATCAGAAAAAATTGTTCTATCAGCTGCAACGTCAAAAGGCCGAACTCGATGCCATGGGGAAATCTCCGGACATCAAGATGCTCAGCTCGCGCCTGGGAATTCCCGAGGACGAGGTGCAGATGATGGCACAGCGAATGTCTGGACGTGATGTCAGTTTGGATCGTCCGGTTGATGACGAGTCCGGCTCGAGCCTGATGGATTTTCAAAAAGTCGACACCCACTCACCTGATGAAGATTTAGCAGCGAAAGAAGAGTTGACCCATTTAACCGAGGCAATCGACGCACTTCGACCGCAGCTTTCCGAGCGCGAGAAAATCATCTTAGCCGAGCGTATTTTGGCGGACGAGCCTTTGACCTTGCAGGAAATCGGCGAAAAGTACGGCATCACTCGCGAAGCCGTCCGTCAGATGGAAGCCCGTCTGATGAAAAAAATCAAAGAGCAGTACCAGAAGTAATCAACTGCTTGAGTGACTTGATACCTTCACCTGGATTCGCGAAATGAATTCCGTGAAGGCCCACAGCCTTCGCACCCTCTACATTCTCAAGAAGATCATCGACGAAGACCATTTTTGCCGGCTGAATTTTTAGATCATCAAGGATCAGCTGGAAAGATTTCGCCTCGGGTTTGCGGCAGCGAATCTGGCTTGAGCAGTAGATCTTTGAGAACACTTTCAAATCCTGAGCATAGAGGGGCTGCCATTTTTCCCGATGCAAAACATTCGAGTTGGTCAGCACGTAGTATTTCAGATTTGGATTTTGCTGAATAAACTGAAGCGTCTCAGCGATGGTGTCTCCAAAAACAGAATTCCAACCCATGACAAAATCCTCGTAGCTGAGCTTTCCCGACAGGCTTTGATTGATATGCTGGTAGTACTGAAAGCCCGTGATCTCGTTACGCTCGTGCTGCTCGTAAGCCTTGTCCTGGTGGAAAAACTTGAGGATATCCTTGGCAGGCAGGCCCG
This sequence comes from uncultured Bdellovibrio sp., assembly GCA_966211485.1. GTDB lineage: Bacteria > Bdellovibrionota > Bdellovibrionia > Bdellovibrionales > Bdellovibrionaceae > 21-14-0-10-47-8. The sequence continues at coordinate 819 of CBIHPB010000335.1, read as the reverse complement.
TCTTCTCGGACCAGTAATGAAAGCAGCGATCGAAATGAATCCGAATAATCACATTGCCAAGATCAAAAAGGACGTGGGTCACTGCAGTTTGCATGGATCTATTCTTAGCCCTTTTCGTTCGAACGAGAAAGGCGCGGCGAGACTATGTGGTCAGTAATGGCGTAGGCTCTAATTTGTTAGGCCAAATTGAGCTCTCGAGTAAAAGTTCGACGATCGACGAATGTCGTGAATCTTTCAAATGCGTCCTTCTACCGCTTTCTCAAAACTCACTCGAAGAGAGCAATCATGCGAAAACACTGATCTAAATAAAATGGTTATGTTTTTAAGTTCATAAATGAAAAGACTCGAAAATCGTTCAGATTTCGTTGAGTTACAGCTGTCACAAGATTTGCTTCAAGCCTGAAGGTTCAAACAAAATAGGAGATGACCGAGTATGTACAATCGACTGTTCCGTACGATCATTGCCATTTCGATGGCTCTTTATTCACCTCATCTGTTCGCAAAAGGGGATTCCCCTAAACTAGGAAATGGAAATGGCAACAGCGGCAGCAACGGACCCGGCTCGACAAGCGGAAATCCGAACGGCGGCGGCAATGGCAATATCAACGGACCTGGCAATGGCAACAATAACAACGGAAATCCGGGTTGCCAAAACGGCTGCACAGGCAACAATGGAAACGGCGTCGGAAATACAGGCCCAGGAAATCAGGGAAACACAGGTTCTAACGGAAATGCCGGCGGCTCTAGCTCAGGATCATCTTCAAGCTCTAGCTCAGGATCATCTTCAAGCTCTAGCTCAGGATCATCTTCAAGCTCTAG
>CBIHPB010000334.1:0-4220 GCA_966211485.1 uncultured Bdellovibrio sp. | reverse complement strand
GTTTCCGCAACTGGGCTTTTTCCATTTGGGCGATCAGCCCTGGACTGGACTTCGTTGGCTTTTCAGAGCAAGCTAGTTCATATGCTTTCCCGAGCCTTCTTGTTTTTTTCTATGGCAATGTGTTTCACTCAGGTTGGGTTTTCTCAGCCATCTGAAACCAAAGCTGAAAACAAGCCGCCGGTTTCTGTGAAAACTCCTGAAGCTTCGGCGTTGGTTCCCAAAGTCAAAGGCGAAGTTCTTTCCGAGGCGGTTGCGCAGGCGGGGACGCATGTAGTGACCAGTCGCGAAGTTCAGATTTCGCATGTGCTGGATCAGGTGCTGGCAACGGCGAATAAGAAATTATCCGAAAGTGAAAAGCGTGCCTGGTGGATCGACTCGAAATCCGAAGCTTACTCGAAAAGTCTTGCACAAGTTTTGCTTGAGCTGGTGGTGCAGATGGAGGCCGAGAATTTTTCCGTCGGTCAGACCAGCCAAGAGGATTTGCAGACTTACGAAAAACACGCGCTGGAGCTGGTGAAGGGCTGGGATCGATGGGCGGAGCTTGAAGTTTCGCCGATGGAGATGCAGCAGATTCTGCAACGAAAGCTGCGCGCCAAAAACTTTCTGAAATTTAAGACGGACTCGTCGGGTGTGCAAATCAGCGATGATGAAGCCAAGCGTTTCTATGAAAAGAATCGGGTGAAGTTTGGCAGCGCACCATTTGCGCAGTTCAAAGACACGATCAAAGAGGCCCTGGCGCAAGAGCAGCTGCAGGAAAAACTGAAAGACTGGTTCGAGATCTTGAAGCGCAAGTACCGCGTTCACTACCTGGGGCAGGCGGGATGAGCACGCAGATTCGTCTGGCGAAGGACGCGGATCTGGTTCCTTTGCTCGAGCTGATTCGGCCTTACTTGTCGCCGGGATTTAATTGGCGCGAAGAAATTTTCCGCAACGAATTTGCCTTCACACAGACTTGGGTGATTGTGGATGAGCAAAAATCAAATCAGCAGATTTTAGCCTTTTGTTGCCTTCGGGATGCGGTCGATGCCTGGGAGATCAGTGTTCTGGCAACTCACACAGATCATCGCCAAAATGGGCACATGCAAAGCCTGCTGACAGGAGTTATTGCCAAGCTCGGCCGCGAGCGTCATTTCTGGCTCGAGGTGCATGAGGCCAATCTGTCGGCTCAGAAGTTATATGAGAAAATCGGCTTCCAGCGCCAAGGTCAGCGCGGTGGTTACTATACGGACGGGTCGGCCGCCTATCTCTACACACTGCCGCGACTGGATTAATTCGATCTGAGGATTTGTCCCGGGACTTCGTCCTAGACGCCTGCTTGCCTTTGCTGTTTCTTTTTGCTATCTATGAATGCGGAAAGTGGTCTGGAAACAGCCCACTTTTTGTTTTTCTGAGCCCTTGCTTTATGACCAAGTGGATTTCAGGAAATGAAAAATTGGATCGCAAAATTAGATAGCAAAATTAAATAGTAAAACTGAATACTTAAAATTGAATATAACAACTGAATAACAAAACTGAATATTAAAATTGAATACGAAAATTAAATAATGATCTCAGAAGCTTCTATCCAAAAAATCGAAAGCATGGCGAGCGAAGTCGCAGCTCGTGAAGGCGTTCAAATCTACGATATCGAATTCTCCGGTGGCCCCCAAGGCCAAGTCCTTCGCATTTACATCGACAAAGAAGGCGGAGTCGGAATCGATGAATGCGTCAATGTCACACGCGGACTGAACACACTTTTGGATGAAAATGATCCAATTCCTGGTGGCAAATACAATCTCGAAGTCTCGTCCCCAGGGCTTGAACGTCCATTGAAAAAAACTTGGCACTTTGAAAAAGCGGTCGGACAAAAGGTCTGGATGAAAATCGAACGCGCTCTCGAAAACTTCGGAAGCACCGACGGCAAGCTGAAAAATGCCAAACAGCTGACAGAAACTTTGCTCGCAGTTGAAAACGACGGCGTCAAAGTGAAAGTCGGCGAACAAGAGCTGCTCATCCCGCTGAGCGCCATTGAAAAAGCTAAAACGGTTTTTGATTTTAAAGAAGGAAAACACGAGAAAAAGGGACACCCGAAAAAAGGGTCCCATCACAAGTAAGAGGTAAGTTATGGCTGAAAATCTGTTTTCAGATCTGGCTCGCGTGATCGAGCAAGTAGGAAAAGACAAAGGGATCGATCGCAACGTGGTGATCGACGCTGTCACTCAGGGGATGTTGGTTGCCGCTCGTAAAAAATACGGCACCTACCGTGAGATCGAAGCTTCCTACAATGAAGAATCAGGTGAAATTGAACTCTTTGAATTCAAAGAGGTTGTTCCGCGCGAAAAATTCATCGACGAAGAAGTTGAAATTCCATTGGACGAAGCTTTGAAGCTGGATCCAGCGGCGCAACTAGACGATTCTATCGGGATTAAGCTGGATTCGGCCGACCTGGGCCGTATCGCCGCGCAAACGGCAAAACAGATTATCATGCAAAAGGTTCGCGACGCTGAACGCGAAATCATCTTCAACGAATTCGAATCTCGTAAAGGTGAAATCGCATCGGGGATCGCTCGCCGTGTGGAAAGAGGCGCGATCGTGGTCGACTTGGGTCGCACGGAAGCCTACATCCCACCTCGTGAGCAGATCCCAGGCGAGGTTTACAAGCCAGGCGATCGCATTCAGGGATATTTGTCGGAAGTTCGCCAGACGACTCGTGGTCCTCAAATTATCATGTCGCGCGCGGCTTCAGAATACATTGTGAAATTGTTCGAAATGGAAGTTCCAGAGATCTACGACGGTATCGTCGAGATCATGGCCGCAGCCCGCGAGCCAGGCGCTCGTGCGAAGATCGCCGTGCAATCGAAAGACAGCTCGGTTGATCCAGTTGGAGCTTGCGTTGGGATGAAGGGAACTCGTGTTCAGAATATCGTTCAGGAGCTCAAAGGCGAGAAAATCGACATCGTTCCTTGGGACGAAGACGTCACACGTTTTGCGTGCAACGCTTTGGCGCCGGCTGAAATTTCTCGTGTGTTTATGGACGAAGAGAACAAAGAACTTGAAATCGTTGTTCCGGATAACCAGCTAAGCCTCGCGATCGGAAAGCGCGGTCAAAACGTGCGCTTGGCTGCGAAGCTGACAGGCTGGAAAATCGATATCATGTCTGAAAGTGCCGCTTCGGCTCGCACAGCGGAATCCATCTTCAACTTGATGTTGATTCCAGGCATGACCGACACCATGGCGCAGAATATCTTCCAAAGCGGATTTGGATCATTCCAAGCTATTGCGCAAGCACCAACTGAAGAAGTTATGACAATCCCTGGTTACGAAGATCCAGACAAGGCCGACAAGCTGATCAACGATGCAAAAGCCGTGATCGCAAAATACGAAAAAGAAGGCATCCCAGTGCCTCAGTCTCCGCAAGCTCAAGCAGCGGCGAAGATGTCCGGAGATGCTAAATCACAAGCTGATCTGCGTCTGAAGCAAGAACTTGAGAAGCTTCAGAGTGAAGAGCGGGGCGAAACCGAAACTTAAAGTTTCACCCGTTGAATGAAGCTGATACGGATAGAGTGGATTGAAATTTTGAATGCAAACAGCGATTTGCACAGGAGAATGAGTGAGTAATCCAAAAGTTTTTGAATATGCCAAAGAAATCGGGATGACCCCGCTGGCACTGATGGACAAAATCCGTGAGTGGCATCTGCCGGTCAAATCGCACATGGCGGAACTAGAGCCAAGTGTTCTCGAGGCAATCAAAGCGAAGCTCAAGGAACCTTCGAAGCCAGCTGAAGCAGCGGGCGAGAAAAAAGCTCCAGCCCGCAAAAAAGCGGCGGCAGCAACCGGCCCGGCGGCGGCCGCAAAACCTGCGGCGCCAACCAAAGCAGGTGCGACCAAAGCGGGTGCTGCGAAAGCAGCCACAGCCGCAGCGGCGACGGCAGCTCCAGCGGCCAAGCCTGCGGGAACAGTTGTTCGACGTAAAGTCAAAGCGGCTGACGAAGCACCGGCCGCGGTTGAAGCCGAAGCACACGAAACCGCTCACGAAGCTCCAGCGGCTGAAGTCCGCGAAACAGCTCCGGCTCCTCAGCCGGCTCCGGTTGAAGCCAAGGCACCTGCAGCTCCGGTGAAAGCTCCGGCTGCTCCAGTGGAAGCAAAAGCTTCGGCTCCGCAACCGGCTCCAGCAGCTCCTGCGGCCGCGGCAACGCCAGCTCCGGCAGCCGCAGCTCCGACAACGGAAGCGGGCGGCGACG
>CBIHPB010000333.1:0-4224 GCA_966211485.1 uncultured Bdellovibrio sp. | reverse complement strand
ACACAGCGGCACTAAAGCGGCATAAAGCAGGAGTTAAATCAAAATGGGTGCAGAAAAAATGGAAAAAGCAAATCCGCTGCTCGACAAACGCTTCATCAATGCGTTCGTCGAAGGCGTTGTGAAAACAGTATCCCTGATGGCTCAGACAGAGGTCACCACAGGCAAACCGTCTGTTGAAGCCAAGTTTCAAGCCAAGGGCGATGTGGCCGGCATGGTCGGAATGGTTTTCGGAACCATGAAGGGCACAATGTCGATTTCATTCACCAAAGAATCGATCTTTTACATCCTGGAATGCATGTTGGGTGAGAAGTACACCGAAGTGAATGACGCGGTTGCTGATGCGGTTGGCGAAATGACCAATCAAATCTACGGAACAGCCAAGACGACTTTGAACCAAATGGGTTACGGCTTTGAAATGGCCATCCCGTCCGTGATCAAAGGAACTTTTGTGATCTCCAAGCATCACAACGGTGCAACCTTGGTGATCCCGTTCAACTTGCCAAACGGCACTTCTTTCCACGTTGATATTACCGTGACGTAAGTCACTCAGTAGACCAGTGACGTAAGATGAGAAATTTTTGATTCGAACTGAAAACCCCAGGTGAAAACTTGGGGTTTTTGTTTTTTTGCTCGTGTGTTGAGTGTTGGGTTGCTGCCATTTGGAAGTGACTCACTTTTTTGTATAGCCAGGACTATACAAACTTCTGAGCTCTTTGATTGAAGACTATTATACTAGTCGGCTGACCAATTTACTGGTCTTCATCCGAAGGCCAATATATTGGCCAGTTGACCATTATACTGTCCTTCGCGACAAGATCCCCTGCCCCCTTCCCTTGGTTTTCCGGAAAAGAGCACCAAGGACGGCAAGAGAGCCACATGAAAAAGAAAAACCAAATTTACATTCAAACCCTAAAAAGCGCCTTCGTTTTGATCAAAGACAATCTGCCCGTCCTCAAACTGAGCCCAACGCATTTGCTGATAAAGGTTTGAAAACTGCGAAAAGAATGAGATCAAAAGCACGGCGATCGCAAAGACCCAGTGCCGCTTCATCAAAAGTGGCTGCGGAGCCAACTGCACAACCCGCGTTTCTGCCACCCAATCCGAAACATGGGTTCGGTCCAGTCGAACCAATGCCAAGGCCCGAGGGGCCAATCCAAAGAACAAAGACAGACCATCGGCAAACACCCGCAGAAAGCTCTGCAACAGCCCCAGTTCGCTTTCAGGCGCATCGGCCGGCACAACTCGAAGTCCCATTACCAGTTTCCCAGGAGTCGCTCCAACGAAGTAGAGAAACATCCACTTGTAAAACAGCTGCAGCAGAAGGCCGGCAATCAACCAGCGCCATTCGATGGCGACTCGCCCTTCGTAAGCGGAGGAGGCCCAGACCTGAATCCAAACTGGCAACCAGGCAATGGCCAAAACCATCGAGTCCATCCAGTAAGCTAAGATTCTTCGCCAGGTGCTGGCAGTTGCAATCATCCGATCCCCCACATTTTCAAAAGATCTGCCTTTTCTTTGGCGTTGCCTTCCAATTGTTCCCAGTAACAAAGCCGAAGAGCACGGCCCAATTCTTCACCCTGCAGTTTGGCAGACAAATCCGAAGCCGCTATCCAAGGCGTTGGTTTTTCGCGCCCCAATTGCAGACGGCGTGACAAGAATTTCTCAAAGGCCGGCTTTTCATCGTCTTGAAGTAAAGTTTCCGAATACTCCATCAGCCCTCGAAGATTTTCCGGCTGATAACTGAGCGCCAGAATTTCCCCCAGCGGGTGACGCAAGAAAGGGCGATCCTCGTACATCCAGTTCAAGGCTTTCAGTGATTTTTGTTTGAGGTCGCGGGAAAATTTCCAGCGCTCGGCCAAGTTTTCAAAGTGGTAAAGCGAAGCCCCTTCCAATTGCACGGACTTAAGCCATAGGAAAAACCGAAACCAAGCGTCTTCTTTGTTTTTCTCGGCCCTGGAAAAACTTTTTGTCGGCGGTTTCCACATCAGGTTCTCATTTTCCAAGAGATTTCCCAAAAGCTCGGTCTCAAACATCAGTCTCAGACCTTTTTCTGGATCCTGACTGGTGAGAAGCTTTGTCATCTCGTCTTGAATGCGCTCGCCACTGACGGTTTTAATCAACGAGGCTGAAGCTTTGACCGCGGCCAGGGTTTCATTTTCAATTTCAAAACCCAATTGCGCCGCAAAACGCACGGCCCGCAAAAGCCTGAGGTGATCTTCTTCGAATCGTTTTTTGGGCTCGCCAATCGCGCGAATTCGTTTTTTCTGGATGTCTTCTCCACCACCGACGTAATCCAGCACGGTCTGCGTTTTCAGATCATAAAAAAGACCGTTCACACAGAAATCACGGCGTTGAGCATCCTCTTCGGCGGCAGCAAATTCAATCGTCGAAGGCCTGCGCCCATCTTCGTAGACCCCGTCTTTGCGGAAAGTGGCGACTTCGACCTGCTCTTCACCTTCGACTACCACAATCACGCCAAAATTTTTTCCGACGGCGACCGTTTTGGGGAAAAGCGCTTCGACCTGATCCGGGGTTGCACTGGTGGCCACGTCAAAGTCCTGGGGCGTTCGGTGCAGAAGAAAATCCCGCACGCAGCCGCCGGCTAGCAAAGCCTGATGACCGCCAGACTGCAAAGTCTGACAAATCTTCTCGGCCAATCGAAATTGTGGATCCTGACGGTAGATCTCCATGACGTAGCTTTAAATGTTAGGTAAAAGGTCAGCAGATGTCGACGTCTTCTTTTCATGACAATCTGAACCAAGAATGGGGCCCGGGTTTCAGTCAAAATCTGGAATCATGCTCAATCGAGCTGGGATTCTCTCATTGGGGTGCAAGTTCGCTTGCAAACCCCGTCAGTCTTGAATTCTATCGCCAATGGATCGAGCAAAACTACCAAGGCGAGATGGAGTATCTGAAACGCCACCTGCCCATCAAAGAAAACCCAAAGCTCCTCAATGAACGCTTCGAGTCAGCTTTGGTCTTCGCACATTCTTACGTTCCCCACCCCAAACCTCGCGAATCCACAAACTCGGAACTGCGAACCGCCCTGTATGCCCAAGGCGAGGACTATCACTTTTGGCTGAAAGAGCGGCTTGAGAAAATCGCCGAGCGGTTGCGTGAGCAGTATCCAAACGAAGTCTTTATCTGCCTCACCGATTCCTCTCCGGTTTTAGAAAGAGATCTCGCTTACCGAGCGGGCCTTGGATGGGTCGGCAAAAACACCTGCTTGATTCATCCAGATAAAGGCAGTTTGTTTTTGCTAGGCGAAATCCTGACCTCGCTGAAACTGACTCAGAAACCGGAGGTCGTGCACGATTTCTGCGGCACCTGTACACGATGTCTGGATGTCTGTCCCACAGGTGCTTTGGAAAAACCGCGGGTTTTGAATGCTCAGAAATGTATTTCCTATCTGACCATCGAGTCCAGACAAGTCCCCGCCCCGGAACTTCGGAATGGAATTGGCGATCTTTTCTTTGGTTGCGATCTTTGCCAAACGGTCTGTCCATGGAACGAAAAAGCTTTCCGTGGAAAGCCTGAAGCTGTGGTTTTAGAAAAAACAAATCTTCGCGAGCTTTCGACTGAAAGAAAATCCAATCTTGAATCCGAGCTTCGGGAGATTCTCACTTTATCAGGCAAGCAGCTTGAAAAAAAATATCAGGGCTCACCTCTCAAGCGCGCCGGCCCCTTCGGTCTTCGCCGAAACGCTTTGCTTGTCGCTGGCAATCGAAAGATTTCAGGACTTCGTCCTGAAATTGAGGCCTGGCTTGAAGACGAAAAATTGGCCGAACTCGCCAGCTGGGCTCTGCAAAATTTGGGATCTTTTAAAAGTCCGTAGAGCTGGAGTGTGAGCATGCACACCCCTGAAAAGAAATCACATTATTGGGGGATATTTTTGTTGACGAGATTTTATGTGCGAAATTTCTTTCGTATTTGGTCTATAGGCAGAGATCTTTTGATTTTGAATTGAAAAATCAAAATCGAGATTTCCGCTCTGGGGCGAAGGGTCTGTGTGCGTATTAGAATTGATTTTTCTGAGCCCTCAGCCAGAGATGAATTTTCTAAAAAAACCATGTGGTATACCCTTTTGCATGAAGCCGTACTTTGGTGGAAGCCACCTCAAACGAAAAAGAAAATCTCAAAGACCCTTGGATTTTAAAAAATGTACTCACTTGGTCTTAAGACTTAAAGAACAATTGCCGAGTCTTTTTGATCCCAGGGATCAGG
>CBIHPB010000332.1:0-4228 GCA_966211485.1 uncultured Bdellovibrio sp. | reverse complement strand
TGACCGGAAACGGCCACAAACTTCTTGAAAATGCCATGCACGAGCGCGGGTTTTTGAACTAACTTGCCCGCAACTGATCCATCATCTTGGTGTACCACTGCTGAACATCCGGCGCGATGGCGTCATAATACTTTTGCGCTTGAGCTCGCGCCGTCTGAAATCCAATCTCATTGCCAAGGGATTTTTCAGAGTAAGCCAACGCTTCGTAACCCTGAAAGAAATGATAAGCCTCGCCTTTGTTGGCCTCGCAGATTTCCAGACAAAGCTGAGCATGCTGCCTCGATTTTTCAGCTTGGCGAGCTTGCATATAGGATTTTGCCAATCGATATTCCGCCAAAAGCACATTCACCGGTGTGCCAGCAATTTCCCAATACCTGCGACCCAGCTTCGCTGCAAACACCATGAAATCAGTTTCTTGCGCCGAGCGATTGGATTTTTCTTCCAACTGTGCGGCCAAATTGTTTCCAGCGATCGCCAATGAACGATTGGCCGGATCTTTCGCATCCAACCGAGTTTCGGCCAATTGAATGGCTTGGCCTAACAGTGATTGGGCTCGCGAAATATCTTTGTCACACAAAGCGGTCGTCGCCAAAGTCAAAATTCGAATCTGGTCTGAGACCGAATGTACCTTCAAATCAGTCTGCGGATTCATCACCAACTCAAACGCAGCAACTGATCGCTGAATGGTTTTTTCTGCATCGCTGTCAGCAGCAAACGCTTTGTGTGTGCGAAGCTCGGAAAGCTTTTGAATTCCTGACTGCCATTGGCCCAGATGCTCGCCCATCACGTGGGTCATCAAAAAAGCCATATCATTCAGCTGAGCTGGTGTTTCCACCATCTGCAGGCCTGCCGAAAAAGTCTGAGATACTTTCATCGAGTCCGTGGCGTGATCTGTCCAGGCTTGGTCGAGATAAGAATCAAAACTCATTTGTCTTCGTCCTTTGCGATGAAATCCTTAAGAAAAGTTTAGTTTTGAAACTAACAAAGATACGGCGGTGTCACAACCAACAAAAAAGTTTCTGCTGGATGCAAGATCGGATTAACATAAAATCAATGACGTCCATCCCATTGAAGCTTGTCCGCAATCTGACTTCGATTTCTGCCGGTAGCGGTCTGCTGATGGACAAGCGTGACTTTTACGTCATCGCCGATGATGAACTTTTTCTTTGGATGTTTCCACGCGACGGCGCTTCGGCGGATCGTTCCCTTCAACTGATCCCCGGTGCTTTACCAGCCGATCATATAGAGCGAAAACGCCTGAAGCCCGACTTTGAGGCGATGGCAACGGTTGCAAATGGAATTTTGATTCTTCCATCCGGATCCAAACCCAATCGACAGCGGGGATGTTGGGTGGTGGATGAAAAAGTAATGGAAGTTTCTTGTCAGGAACTTTATCAGATTCTGGAAAATAAAATTCCAAGCTTGAATATTGAAGGTTGTACGGTTTGTCGCAACAAACTGATGCTTTTTCATCGCGGCAACGGCGCCGGATCGCAAAATGCGATCGTCTATTTGGATCTCGGTCTTGTGACCCATGGTTTGCAAATGGCTCAACCTTTTCTGCCGAAAGATAGCCTCAAAGAGGTTCAGATGTTCGATTTGGGCCAGATTGAAGGTTATCCTTTGGGATTCACAGATGCCGCGACGGATATGGATGGACGTGTGTGGTACATCGCCGTGGCCGAGGCGACGGATTCGACCTACGATGATGGCGAGTACATAGGAGCTGTGCTTGGTTACCTGGATCCTGTGAGCCTCAGACCGGTCCGAAGCTTCCCTTTGGAGATCGCGGCCAAGCCCGAGGGCCTTTGTCTGACCCCGGATCTGGCCAAGTTCTATGTGGTGACCGATGCCGATGATCGCTCGAAGCCAGCGCTTTTATTCGAGGGTTTTCTACCTGAAATGGCCTTAGGCAAGAAAAAACCGGGTTAAAAATACAAGTTCGGGAGGGGTCTCTACCAGTGCTTGGTGGGCCGTTTGGGGCTGTGCTATACCCTCAGAACTCATGGACAAAATCTCCTGTACTTGCTGCCAAAAACCGAAAGCCAATCTCGTTTGCGGGATCTGCCAATGCTCGATCTGTAAGAACTGCGCGCAGTTTTTGGATGAAGATTATTTTTCTTTTCAGCCCGTTGTTGCGAATGAATTGAAGAGCGGAGTTTTCTGCGTTTACTGTTTTGATGGCAAAGTTCAACCGCAAATGGACAAATACCAGCAGGACATCCAAGCGGCGAAAGACATCATCGTGTTTTTGAAAAAGCAGACGAAGGAAACCCGGTTGGTGTCACGAAAAGAGCCGCCGTTGAAAGTCGAGCAGTGCACCGATCGTGAAGAGACACTTTTGCGATTGGGATTCTTGGCTGTTCAAAAGGGCTTTAATGCTTTGATCGATGTGGATATCTTTGCTGAAAAGATTCTGTCCGGTCGCTATCAAACTTCCAATTGGAAGGGGAGCGGCATTCCGGCCAATATTGATCTTTCGCGCATCCCCAAAGACCGCTCAATCTGGTCAAACCCAAATTAACGGTACGCCCCTTGCTATTTCTATGTCTGGAGTCAAAATTTCCAGACATAAAAGGGGAACCACCTTGAAAAACCAAGTCTATTCTATTTTAGCAGCGCTGACGCTGGCACTGAGCCTGGCAGCCTGCACCGGATCTTCAGATAGTGCAAAACCTGAAGTGAACCGCAAGCCAGCTGGTGGCGAACCGCCTCCGCTTGCCGAGCATGTGACCGAGGCTATCCCAAGCCACTATGCGCCGGGCCAAGTCACCGAGCTTTGCGATAAAGCGATCGCCAAAGCCGAAAAATCTCTGGCAGAAATTGCCAATCGCACCGACAAGGACCGCAATCTTGATAACACTCTGATGGCTTTTGAAAACGCAACCGCAGATCTCAGTGACGAGACGACGCCTTTGACTTTCATGGGTTACGTTTCAACTGACGAAGCAGTCAGTGCGGAAGGTTCCGAGTGCGAAGAAAAACTTGGTCAGTACTTCGTTGATATTTTCACTCGCCGTGATGTGTATGATGCTTTGGCTTCTTTGCATACACAAGACGCTCGTAAGGCGCGATTGCTATCTCAAATTATTTTGAGCTTCGAGCAAAACGGTCTGAAACTGGATGATGAAACTTTGGCCCGGGTCAAAGAATTGAAATCTCAGTTGGCGGCTAAGGAAACTCAGTTTTCCACAAATTTGAACACAGACAAATCGACGATCACTTTGTCTGAAGCTGAACTGACAGGTGCTTCACAGGATTTCCTGAATCGCTTGGACAAGACGGCTGATGGCAGATACATCGTCACAACCAAATCCACAGACTATATCGATCTGATGCAAAACGTTTCGATTTCAGAAACCCGTCGCAAAATGATGACGGCTTATCTGAACCGCGGCGGTCTTGCGAACACTCAGCTGTTGCAAGAGGCGGTTGCTTTGCGCGCGCAGATTGGTCAAGAGCTTGGATTTGCCAATTGGGCGGATTCTCGCACAGCGAATCGCATGGCCCAGAACAGCCAAAAAGTGATGGAGTTTTTGATTGGCCTGAAAGAAAAGCTGGCGCTGCGAAATCAGCAGGACATGGCCCAGCTGTTGCGTTTCAAACAAGAGCTCGAGCCTTCAGCGACTGTTTTGAACCAGTGGGATATCACCTACATGAACAATCAGTTGCAGAAACGTGACTTCAGCTTGGATGGCGATAAAATTCGCGAGTACTTCCCAGCTGACACAGTTGTGGCGGGAACTTTCGAAATCTACTCGAAAATGTTAGGCGTTAAATACGTTCAAGTCCAAGACGCAAAGGTTTGGGCGGACGGCGTGAAGCTGTTTGAAATCCATGATGCCAAAGATGATTTGTTGTTGGGTTACTTCTACACAGATTTGATTCCACGTCCTGGCAAATACGGACATGCAGCGGCCTTCCCATTGATTTCGGGCCGTGTTTTGCCAACAGGTAAATACAGTGCTCCGGTTGCTGCGATGGTTGCGAACTTGGCGCCACCTGCGAACGGAAAACCTTCACTGCTGACTCACGAAGATGTCGAGACTTTCTTCCACGAGTTCGGTCATATCATGCACCAGACTCTGACTCGCGCGCCGTATGCAAGCTTGTCAGGTTCTTCTGTGGCGCAGGATTTTGTTGAAGCTCCATCGCAGATGTTGGAAAACTGGGTTTGGAATCCAAGCGTTCTGAAAATCATTTCAGGACACGAGCTGAATTCTCCAGA
>CBIHPB010000331.1:0-4233 GCA_966211485.1 uncultured Bdellovibrio sp. | reverse complement strand
AGGCACCGTAATCTCACCCTCTTGAGTGGTGAGATTAAGCGAAGCACCCGAGTTCGCTGCTGCTTGAACCGTCACGCGACCGCTTTGGGATTTCAGACTCACCTCAGTCTCAGCTGCCATTCCGACAGTCACGGGACCTTCCTGAGTTTGCCCTTCGACACGACCTTGGAAATTCTGAATGTTAAGCACACCTTTCGTCAGCTCAAACTGCACAGTTCCCGAGCTCGCCGTCACTTTTGTAGAGCCCTGACCTTGATTCAAAGACAGGAAGCCTTTGGCGCGCTCGACATTGGTTTCACCGGCGAAATTTTCGATATCCGCATCGCCTGTGAGATCCTTCACGATGATCGCTGATTTATAGGCGTCCACATCCAAACGGCCTTGATGATCCAAAACCTGAATCTCGCCATTTTGCGAATGCAAAAGCAGGCTAGCCGTTCCTTCGCGAGAAACAATGCGGCCTTTTTGCACATGAATCAGCGCTTCGCGTGACCATTTTGTGAGCTGGATCTGACCTTCAAAAGCATGGATATCGACCGGAATCGAAGGACCCGAAATTTCAATGACACGTTTTTTTGGGGTGAACTGTCCGAAGTTTTCTTTGGTCGCTGCTTCTTTCGGCAGAATTTGCATCACACCTCCGTCACTGCTGACGGTGTAATCATCGGCAGCCGCCTCGCCCAGATTCAATCGAAGGGTTTTTGCCTGGGGATTACCTTGCAGATTGATCACGGCCTCGGGCACGGAGATCAGGATTTTCTCGACTCCCTTCACAGGCACCTCAAGCGCGGCTCCAAATGAAGTGTGAGATAGGGCTGTGACAAAAAGCAATAGAACGGCTCTCGCGAAAGCCGCGGCAAGTCTTGGCATTGACACCTCCATAAAAAGAGTGTGCCTTGTGGGGGATTCAAATCACAAGGAGATTATGATGGAAAAGGTTGTTATTGCCTCTGCGGCGCGTACTCCAGTTGGAAGCTTTCAAGGTGTGTTTTCTCAGATGTCGGCCCCGAAGCTGGGCTCGATTGCCATCAAAGAAGCTCTGAAGCGGGCCAAGGTTGATGGTGCACACGTTGATGAGTGCATCATGGGTGAAGTTCTCACGGCAGGCGTGGGCCAAGCTCCGGCTCGTCAGGCGGCATTGGGTGCTGGCCTGGATGCAGGAACTGTTTGCATGACAATCAACAAAGTTTGCGGATCCGGACTGAAGGCTGTGATGCTGGCCGCGGATTCCATCGCGCTTGGAAACACCAAGATCGCAGTTGCTGGCGGACAAGAGAACATGACCTTGGCACCTCACTTGATGGAAAACTCTCGCGCTGGTTACCGCATGGGTCCTGCGACCATTGTTGATTCGATGATCAAAGATGGCCTTTGGGATCCTTACAACAACTGGCACATGGGAAATGCGGCCGAGCTTTGCGCGACCAAATATCATTTCACTCGCGAGCAACAAGATGAATTCGCCATCAACTCGTACAAGAAAGCTCAAGCCGCCCAAGCAGCGGGCGCTTTCAAAAACGAAATCGTGACTGTTGAGATTCAAGATAAAAAAGGCACCATCGTCATCGACAAAGATGAAGAGCCAGGAAATGCCAAGTTCGACAAAATGCCAGGTCTTCGTCCCGCTTTCGACAAAGCTGGAACGATCACGGCGGCCAATGCTTCAAAAATCAACGACGGTGCAGCTGCATTTGTTTTGATGAGCGAGACGGAAGCGAAATCTCGTGGTGTTCAACCTCTGGCGAAGATTGTGGCGCACGCGACTTTCGCACAAGATCCAAAGTGGTTCACGACGGCTCCAGTGGGCGCGATCAAAGCGGCGCTGACAAAAGCTGGATTGACTTCAAGTCAAATCGATCTTTGGGAAATCAACGAAGCTTTCGCGAACGTCACAATGGCGGCGATGAAAGAGTTGGAAATTCCAGCTGAAAAAGTGAACGTCAATGGCGGTGCGGTTGCAATTGGTCACCCAATCGGTGCCAGCGGCGCTCGAATTCTCACGACTTTGTGCTACGCTTTGCAAACCCAGAACAAACGCTATGGTCTGGCGACTCTCTGTATCGGAGGCGGTGAAGCAGTCGCTTTGATCGTCGAACGCGCATGAAGTCCAAAGTCTACCCTAACGCCAAAGCTGCCATCGAAGGAGTGAAAGACGGAATGACTTTCATCCTCGGCGGCTTTGGTCTGTGCGGAATTCCTGAGAACTCGATCGTGGCCTTGCGCGATTCGGGTGTGAAGAACATTACCTGCGTTTCGAACAACGCAGGCGTCGATGATTGGGGACTGGGATTGCTACTGCAAACCCGTCAGATCAAAAAAATGATTTCAAGCTACGTCGGCGAGAATGCGACTTTTGAAAAGCAATTCTTGGCCGGCGAATTGGAATTGGAATTCTGCCCTCAGGGAACACTGGCCGAGCGCATGCGGGCGGGCGGCGCTGGGATTCCGGGATTCTACACTCCGACCGGAGTTGGAACTTTGGTGGCGGAAGGAAAAGAAGTTCGCGAATTCAACGGCCGCCAATACATTTTGGAAAAAGGCATTGTTGGCGACTTTGCGTTTGTGAAAGCTTGGAAGGGCGACAAGTTTGGAAATCTGATTTTCCGAAAGACCTCGCGTAATTTCAACCCGATGGCGGCAACCGCTGGAAAGATCACGATCGCCGAAGTTGAAGAGCTGGTCGAGATCGGTGAACTGGATCCAGATCAAGTTCACACACCTGGCATTTACGTGCAGCGAATTTTCAAAGGCACTGAATACCAAAAACGCATTGAACAGAAAACTGTGAGAAAAGGTTAATCCTATGCCATTGACCAGAGATCAAATTGCTCAGCGAATTGCTCAAGAAGTGGAAGACGGATTCACCGTCAATCTCGGAATCGGAATTCCTACTTTGGTTGCGAACTACATCCCATCCGACAAAAGTGTTATGTTGCAAAGTGAAAATGGCTTGTTGGGCCTGGGACCTTTTCCTTTAGAAAAAGATCTCGACCCCGATCTGATCAACGCCGGAAAACAAACTGTGACTGCCCTTCCGGGTGCCAGCTTCTTTTCAAGCGCTGACAGTTTTGCCATGATCCGCGGCGGACATGTCGACCTCACAGTGTTGGGCGCGATGGAAGTTTCTGAAACAGGAGACATCGCCAACTGGATGGTTCCAGGAAAAATGGTCAAAGGCATGGGCGGCGCAATGGACCTGGTCGCAGGCGCCAAGCGCGTGATCGTGGCCATGCAACACACGGATAAAGAAGGAAATTCCAAACTTCGCACCAAGTGCACGCTTCCACTGACTGGTGTCGGCTGCATTAAAAAGATCGTCTCGGATTTCGGCGTGATCGACGTGACATCAAACGGATTTGTTCTGCGCGAGTACGCTCCTGATATGACTCCGGAAGCGGTTGTGAAAGCAACCGAGGGACGAATTCAGGTCGCCAGCGATTGCAAGGTGATGAAGTTTTAGTTTTTGAACCCATCGGGTAGATCCATCAGCTTTATGTCCAAGTTCGATTTTAATTCACTGGAAAACAGTGTTTGGAGCAGCTTAACAGGCGAACACCGGATGGACACCTGCTGTCTTACGATAACTTCGCCGCTTCCGAAGCCAGCAGCCGATTGCAAAAAAAAGGACAGACCGCCGTGGTTCAACCTCGATTTGGCATGCGATTGCCATTTTTCTCAGATAGTTGGACCTTGAGTCTAGGTGGATATCAGGAAAAGTCCCGCTGGGAAGGACAAGAGGATCTGGGGCACACGACGGGCGGGCTTAGTTACAAGTTTGCCGCCGTGAAGTTTTTAGGAATGGATCTCAAGGGGCCAGAAATTTTGGTCGGCATGGATGTCGCCAAAGACTACTCGACCTTCTTCGCCACTTACCGCTAATGGCAAACTGAAAAACAAAGCGACACCGAATTTCACCATTCATCAATCCACCCAATGGCCTGACCTCTCTGCAATCCTTATGTTTCACGCCCACTCAGACAGAAGGCCATATTTATGTTTTCTCGATTTCGGCCCGTGAACATTAAAACAAATATTGTAAAACTATAAACTGTGAGAACGACTCACTTTTGTAGACAACCTTTGGCCCTTTTAAGAAATGCTCGCGGCAGCATCTTCTTTCCCATGATGGTCGCCTTAGGCGTCGCGGCGATGTCCGTTTGGTATTACTATCACAACGCTTTCATGATGCGAAAAATGGAAGACCAGAAGCTGGTGCATGTCTCCAACCTTACG